>NZ_BADW01000148.1:0-3757 GCF_000241165.1 Pseudoalteromonas sp. BSi20439 | reverse complement strand
AATAGAGGCAAACTGTAATGATTTAATCGCAGCAAACTGGCTTGTCGTTATCATTATTTATAGACATAATAAAACTGAATTCGAAGCTCGAATTCAGTTTTATTAATTAGTGATGCGACTCATAAGCAGCACCATTATTTTTTAGATTAGCTCGCTGCTTTATCTTTAATATCGGCAACGTTATCTGATTTTGCTTTTTTAGCTTTTGCGGGTACTTCTTTAGTCCCCTTAAGCACCGCCATAAAGTCGTCTTTACTTTTCGCAATCTCAAGTGCAAGCGACTCAACTTGTTGTTCACTTAGTGGCACATCTACTTTTTCAAGCATTAGTTCTAGTGACTCGGCGATATCGAGCATTTTGTCATAGGCATCAGCTTCTTTTTTAGTAGTAAACGTCATGCGCTCGACTCCGTTTCGTTCTACAACATATTTAACAACAACAGCCATGATTTCTCCTGCTTACTTACGTGGCAATATGATTATTTTAAATCATTAGATTACTGTTTTTATATACAGTACAAGCTTGCGCGTTGTTTTGCAAGCTTTAGCCTTAGTTTATCTGTAGCTTGGTTGACAATAAAGGCCAACTCTACTTTATTTATTAAGTCACTTTATAACGCGTAGCAGTAAAGGAGTCGCAAGGAGTGTTTGTTACCTTTAGCACTTAGTAACCACAAAGTTATTTAAAAGTGCTGGGTGTAAATAATCAACGAATGTTCATGTAGGAACACAAAAGGAAATAGTATGAAATTAATTAAAATAATCTCGTTAGCAGCCGCTTTATGTTTATTACCTATGGGTACCACTTTTGCGCAAAGCGATATGCTATCAGAGCAGATGCAGTCAGCCATGGTTAACGTTAATACTGCTGATTTGAAGCAACTAATTAAGTTGCCGGGTGTTGGTAAGAAAAAAGCACAGGCAATTCTCGACTATAGAGAAACTAATGGTGATTTCACATCACTTGAAGATCTAGCTAAAGTAAAAGGGGTGGGTAAAAAAATGCTAGCCAAACTCGATGGTAAGGTGGCATTTTAACTTAATAGGGCGCTATGCGCCCTGATCAAACTGTTTTAAGGCAGCACCAAGATGCTTTTTAGCAAAATTAACATCTACTGGGGCTGTTAGTAGCGGGTAGCTCAACCCAGCCACAATTAAAAAAGGCACCAGCAACCACCCTTCAAACAAAGTGAATATTAAAAAAAATGGGCTCAACAGCATCAGCTTCACTATGCGTATAAAGACCCTATCACTGGGCGATAGCATGCTTAAAGAGATAGCTATAACAGTTTGTCGCTGACGAACTTTCAAGTGTTTAAGCTCATCAACTTGGCTTGAAAAAAAAGTAAACATATTAAAGTGACTTTTTAGTAATTAATCGGCTGGCCACCAATATAAAGAGTGTGGCGGTAAAGAGTACAAAAATAACTTCCATCCATGCTGGCATACTTAAACCTGCAAATTGCCAATCTATGTTTCCGCAATCACCGGTTGCTTCAAAAAATTGCGGTATCCAGTGATGTAATGGCATAAATTCTGGAAAATTTGGTTCAAATTCACAGCTAAATGCAAATGGATCTGTGGTTGTTTGCATTTCAATGTGCTCACGAGCAATAAGTAACCCCCATACACTTGAAATCCCCCAAACAGTATAAGCAACAATACGTACTACGAGATTGTTTGGTTTACTGGCTCCAATCATACCAGCAAAAAGTAGGCCTAATACCGCGGTGCGCTGGTAAATACACATAATGCACGGCGCTAAACCCATGTTGTATTGAAAGAAAAGGGCAGTAACTTCCAGTAGAAAAACAATTCCACTAAATAGTAACCAGGGGGTACGTTGTGTACTAAGATTAGCAAGCCAGTTCATAACAAATCCGTCTTTAAATAAGGGCTTAGATTATGACGTAGGATAAACAACGGGGCAAGTAAAAGGAAAAAGTGAGGAGCTTAAAGTCTTTAGCTCCTCTAAGAAGGGGAAGATTTTAATGCCCTGTATTAGCAACAGGAATATGGTGCTGTATTAATTCGAACTTGTAAAATAAACTGGTTAAATCGCTTAAGCCTAGGTAAGTGGCACTAAGACCAACGCAGGTAAGCACAAATGTATAGGGTAAAGCCATATATACCATTCGACCATAAGATAGGCGTAATACCGGTGCCAGTGTTGATGTAAGTAAGAATAAAAATGCCGCTTGACCATTTGGTGTGGCGACACTAGGCAAATTGGTGCCAGTGTTTATAGCAACCGCTAATAAATCAAACTGGTCACGGGTAATTTGGCCGGCTTTAAGTGCTGCCGCTACTTCATTTATATACACTGTACCCACAAATACGTTGTCACTGACCATAGAAAGCAATCCGTTGGCAACAAAAAACATCACCAACTGTAATTGTCCTTCAAATGTTAGCACCCAAGTAATGACAGGAGTAAATAGTTGCTGATCAATGATTACTGCAACCACACTAAAAAACACACAAAGCAATGCGGTGAAGGGAAGGGCTTCTTCGAAAGCTTTACCAAGTTGGTGCTCTTCTATTATACCAGCCGATGATGTGGCTAAAATAATAACTGACAAACCAATTAATCCAACAGTGGCTAAATGTAACGCTAAGCCAGTAATTAACCATATGGCAATTAATGCTTGAATGGTTAAATTAACTCTATCGCGTTTGCTGCGTTTTTTATCAAGAGTTTGTGCATGGTTTTTTAAAATAGCATGGATTGTTTCTGGTAATTTAGCGCCGTAGCCAAAGGTTTTTGTTTTTTCTAATATAAAGGTAGTGAATAAGCCTGCGATAAGTACGGGAAACGTAACTGGTAGCATTCGTAAAAAAAATTCACCAAAGAGCCAACTAGCTCGTTCGGCAATAATTAAATTTTGTGGTTCACCAACCATAGTACATACGCCACCTAGTGCAGTACCAATGGAAGCATGCATGAGTAAATTGCGTAAAAACGCACGGAATTCTTCAAGCTCTTGTCGGTTAACTTCTTTTACTTGGTTATCATCATTAATATCGTGTTCACTAATGAAGTCTTTTCCTGAGGCTACCTTATGGTAAATACTGTAAAAACCCATAGCCACTGCAATCACCACGGCCATTACGGTTAATGCATCTAAAAATGCAGATAGAAACGCCGCAGCCATTGCAAAAGCAAGCGATAAAACAGTTTTACTTCTCACAGAGACCACTAGTTTGGTAAAAATATACAGCAGCAGATCTTTCATGAAGTAAATACCGGCCACCATAAAAATTAGCAATAAAAGTACATCTAAATTCTGCGCTATCTCATGTTCAACTTGCGCCGTTGATGTCATGCCAATTAATAGCGCCTCAATAGCAAGCAGCCCTCCCGGCTGCAATGGGTAACACTTAAGTGCCATGGCCAGTGTAAAAATAAACTCAATAACTAATACCCAACCAGATAAATAGGGACTTAATTGAAATAGTAGCGGGTTAATTATCAAAAATGCAATAATGGTATATTTATACCATTGAGGAGCTTTACCTAAAAAATTTATAAACATTGCAGATGGGATGCTCTGTTGCATGATTTTTCCCTAAAGAGGCGCTTAATAGTCTGGTTAATGCCATTAAGTTAGTCCAGCTTATAGAGGGTGTAAACAACTATGGAATGATAGTCAAAGTGTCTCGTATGAATAATAGGTTGGCATTCATATTGTGTTTAAAATCTATCGGTAAAACTGGTAAATAATACAAGTAAAGTTACCTTTTTAATCACATACCTA
>NZ_BADW01000149.1:0-20246 GCF_000241165.1 Pseudoalteromonas sp. BSi20439 | reverse complement strand
GAGAGCTTGTACCTTTGTATGTACATAACATATTCTTGGTGTTTTATTTATTTGTAGGGCTATATTCGTCGTATTTTATGGGAAGTTATTAAAAATAGGTCTACATTACATATTTTTGGTGTTATTGAGAGCACATACCAAAAATATGTAATATGCTTTTTAATATGGAATATCTAAATTATCTATAGTCAGTTTATTCGCAATATCTATTTCTTCTTTGCTGGATGCTTGTTCTGCGCGGTTATTACGCCTTTCAATCAAGGTTGTAGCTATTTTATTAGATAGCTTCTCATTACCAGTGTAATTGTATGCAGAAAGTAACAGTTTAAGTTCTGCAGTTGATAATTTTTTACCATTGCCTTCAGACTTTAATTGCTGCCTTTTAAGCTCTAGCTTTTTAATAGTTGTAATAGCATCGCGTTCATTAAATTCCTCAATATTGCCTTTTGTTATCCAACTCATAAGGAATTTGATAGCTATATACATTCTAATAACATTTACACTTCATAAGCTCAAGTGCTGAATAAATACACCAGCCCATATTAAAGTTGCGATGATAACGCTCACCATCACAGCCAAAGAGCCTAAGTCTTTCGCTAAACCTGACAGCGGATGAATTTCCGCGCCAATTCTATCGACTACTGCCTCAATAGCGGTATTGAAGATTTCTGCCAACAATACGAATAATAAAGCGCACCAAAGAAACACGTACTCAAAAAGTGAAAATGGAAAGAATAAACAGCCCACAACGAGAAGAACTGACAGCCAGAATTCTTGTTTAAACGCTGCTTCATTTGCTATCAGCCATTTAAACGCTCTGAGTGAATGCCCCGCTGCTAGGTATATTCGTTTTATTCCCGTCGGCTTTTGCTTAGTACCCATTGATTGGCTCCTGTTGGCTATTCTTAGCATTAGGTTTGGAATTAGGAAAGTGTAAGGTACGAAACACTACCGCGGCTATCAAACAAATGATTAACCATGACAACGTCATCGTTGTTAGTGTGTGACTTAAAAAATGGTCACCTATCGCCATCTTATAACTCCCCATAATCCAGCCAGTAGAAACAGCAAACGCTATCGCAATACATTGGTATTTCGGACGATAAAACAAAAAGAATAATGACATTAAGGCAAAACCACCGCTGGCATGACCCGCAGGAAAGCACTTGTACTTTTTAGTTGACTCAAACGATTCAGGCATTAATTCAAACGCCTTAACATAAGGGACATCGCCGCCATATAGTTCAAGCTGCGCAGGACAAGCACCATTGGTTGTTGCTTTTAAACCGCCGATGACTGACGGCACTAACATCAAAGAGAAAATAACCACTAATAATCGCTTTTGAAAGTGCTTAGAGTACTTGCGTCTACAAGCGATAACGTAAAAAGCAATGAGCGACAGTGCCAACAAAATAATGCTGTATTTAGGCAACAAGTAAAAAATAAAACGATAAGGCTCTTCATATTTATCAATTAACCACGTTTGGTTGGATGCATTGAATAACAAATTTTGAAGCCAAATATCGCTATTTGTTGTTTCAAATAAAAAAGCAATAAGCGTTAATGCATACATTGAATAAAGCAGGTGTTTACTCAAGTTCAAAACAATTCTCCATTTGCAAGGTGTTCCCTACTACCACTTCTATGGTCGAGTGGTGAATACCGTATTGAGCTGCGAGCAAATCTTTAATTGGCTTAAGATCTTGGAATTGTTCCATCGTTTTTAAGTTAACACTGGTTTCTAAATACACTTCGCTATCATCTAATTGCCACACATGAATGTGTCTTACTTTTTCAACATTCTCCATTGATTCGATATCCTTACAAATCTTATCGATATCGATATCAACGGGGACCGCTTGCATTAAAATACGAATACTTTGCTTAGCTAAAATAATACCGTGGTACACCACATAAACCGAGATAAGTATGGTTGCCAATAAATCGACAACATACCATTGATATAAAATGATCAAACTACCCGCAACAATGACAACGACAGAAGCAAAGGCATCAGATAAATTATGAATAAATGCCGCTCTGAGATTCAAGTTATTCTTCGCGCCTGCTTGATAAGTCAACCACGCGGTTATGGAATCAATCGCTAAGGCTATTGTCGCAATCCAAACAACAATCCAACCATCAATAGGTTGAGGGTTAAAGTACTTCTCAACTGCGGCATAAATGAGATATATACCAAGAATAATAAGGGTAGTACTGTTGATTAATGCCCCGATAATTTCAGCCCGTTTAAAACCAAAAGTCATTTGGCTATTAGCGGGTTTTCTTGCAATTTTTCTCGCAACAATCGCAATAACGATAGCGCCTGCATCACTGAGGTTATGAAGCGCATCAGCAATCAAGGATAAACTACCTGATAAAACCCCGCCGATAACTTGGGCCACAGTAAGTAAAATATTGATAAATACTGCCATGCTTAATTTTCCGTCATGGTTATGTGCATGGCTGTGCGTATGGTTATTATTTGACATTTACTCTTCCTCTTGCATAACAAATAGTGGTGATGGCGCTTTTTCAGGCAATGACATATCTGTGCTGATATTTAACGCATGTAGTAAAGAAAAAGAAAAAGCATCGTGAGAACTTTCTTTTTTACTTTGTTTGACCGTACTTTCCATATCAACGTGTGATGAAGAGCCGAACCAAGCAATTAAAGGTACATGAGTCTGTTCTTCAGGCGCCAGCATGTAAGGCATACCATGTAAGTAGAGTCCGTTCTTACCTAACGATTCACCATGATCGCCAATATAAAACATGGCAGTTTCAAAGTTGGTATTGTTCTCTTCTAATAAATTAATGGTTTCATTGATAAAGTAATCGGTATAGAGAATGGCATTATCATACGCATTAACAATTTCGCTAGTTTCACAGGCGGAGAGTTCGCTTGTTTGACAGGCAGGAGTGAACTTCTCAAAGTCTTTGGGGTATCGTTTGTAATATGCCGGGCCGTGGTTGCCCATTTGATGAAGCACTATGAGTACACTACCTTCTTGATCATCAATATACCCCTGTAAACCGTCTAACATACCAATGTCACGACACTCTATATCGCACACTGAATTTAGCTCAGGTGATTTGAAATTTTGGTATTCGACACGATCTGCGACGCCTTTTGAACTAGAGTTATTGTCTCGCCAAAGGACACTTACCCCGGCTTTGGAAATAACATCTAATACGTTTTGTGTTCGCCGTGTTTTTTTATTATCAAATGACTCTCGGTTATCGAATGAAAACATACAAGGGACCGAAATCGCGGTTGATGTGCCACAAGCATAGAATTTATCAAAACTAATTAAATCATCTCTTTGAGCTAATAATGGTGTAGTTTCTCGTTTATAGCCATTTATAGAAAGATTACCCGCATGGACAGTTTCACCGACAATGACAATGTAGAGTTTTTTATGCGACTCTTTATCAATATCATTGGCAGAGTTTACTACCATTAAAAATTCGTTATTTTCTTGCTGTTCAAGCACGTCCTTGAGGAAAAATCCCGTAGAGTAAATGGGATAGATAGGATTTAAGTAAAATCTTAATGGCTTGTGTTCTCTAAAGAAATTAGTGAATTGAGCACTAAAAATATAAAGTGAAACAGTAATTACACCAAGTGCCATGATGGTATTACTTATTTGTAGCCAACAGTTTTTTGTCCATGACGATTTATCTATTTTGACCATAAAAAGGCAAGCTATAGGTACTATGGCTAACAACAAAACAGTTAAAAAATACTCAAATGACAGTAAGTCAGTTGCTTCATCGATATTCGTTTCAGCAATGTTTTGAATCATTACATTATCAATGATGGTGCCAAAGCTATCGGTATAATAACCAGCCATGGCAGATAAGAGTAAAAGACTGCTCAGTACTATTCGAACGGGAATGATAATACTGAAAAATGACACAATAATGGTTAATACACTCATTACCACAAGAGTCAGCGCGATAATAAAACCTTGATTATCTTGCCACGGGTATACCGAATTAACTTGTTCAAAAAATGTAGAATTGCCCGTCACTATAATAAATAGCACGGTGGCGATAATAAGGAGGTTTGGCGAATAATTGAAAAACGACAGCTTTTTCATCATTATTCCCTAAATTTAGGATGCAAAAATTCGAAGCTAATAAAAGCCTACTATTGAATCTCTGCATCGAGTGAAAATGACTGGCTAAGCCCTGCTTTTGACAAGAGCTTAGCTAGTAGCGATTTATAGTGCTATCAAATTAGTTACTTACTTTATTAATTTGTAAGTTAATGAGTAAGTCACTAAGTTATCTAGCGCGTTAGTCTCTAAGATCTTTGATTTTGGCTTTTGAGAACCAAGCATATAAAACCGGTAACACAAACAAGGTGAGTAACGTTGCAGTAACCAAACCGCCAACAATAACACTCGCCAGTGGTCGTTGAATTTCAGCGCCAACTCCATTGGACATCAGCATTGGAATTAAACCTAACGCAGAAGTAATGGCGGTCATTAATACTGGACGTAAACGAGATACTGCCCCATCAAAAACAGCTTTTGAGGTGTCTATACCATCTTTTACCAGCTGGTTAATGCTTTCTACCATGACTACACCATTAAGCACGGCGACACCAAACAAAGTGATAAAGCCGACTGAACTTGGCACTGACAAGTATTGACCTGAAATATACAGTGAGAAAATACCACCTATAACGGCCAAGGGTACATTCACTAAAATAAGCATCGCTTGACCAACAGAGCCAAAGGCGAAATAAAGTAGCAAGGCAATTAGTGCCAATGATAGAGGCACTACCACTGATAGTCGCTGCTGCGCACGTTGTTGGTTTTCAAATTGACCACCAATCACTACAGAATAACCTGCAGGTAAATCTACTTTGCTATCAATAACTGCACGAATGTCGCTAACAACACTTCCCATGTCTCGACCTTGAACATTGGCTTGAATTACCACGCGTCGCTGTACATCATCACGTCGCACTTGTGGTGGGCCAGATTCAAAACTGACGGTAGCAATATCGCCTAAACGTACCCAAGCACCCGTAGGTGATTGTATTCTCAGATCTGCAATAGCTTCTTGGTTATCACGGTATTTTTCTTCAATGCGAACATAAATATCATAACGTTCATTACCATTGATTATTTGGCCAGCGCTAACGCCACCGATACCGTTTTTAACCACTTCCATGACATCGCCAACTGACAAACCAAAACGTGACAATTGCTGTCTTTTCGGTTTAATCACTAACTGTGCTTCACCAGCGATTTGCTCTAAGGCTACATCTCTTGCGCCATCAATTTGTTTGATTGCCGCTTCAATTTCTTGACCTTTGCTCGCCAACATATCTAATTCTGGTCCAAACAATTTAATGGCAAGTTGCGCTTTAACTCCTGACAGTAATTCATCTACACGAGTCGCTATGGGCTGTGAAAAGTTAAGTAATAACCCTGGGAATTGCTCAAGTTTCTCTTCCATTAAACCTTGTAATTCAACGCGATTTTTGGCACTTGTCCATTCTGAAACAGGTTTTAAGCCAATGTAAATTTCGATGTTATTAACTGGTTCAGGATCACCGCCGATTTCAGCACGTCCAATTCGACTTAGGGTATATTCAACTTCGGGGAACTCCATTAACTTTTCTTCAAGAATTGGAGCAACCGACAAGGCTGTTTCTAAACTTGCTGATGGCGCTAATGTTGCTCTTAGGTTAATGGTACCCTCTTCTAATTCTGGTACAAATTCAGTCCCTATTTGAGGTATTAAAGATGCTGCACCCACAAGTAACAATAATGAAGCAATAATAACTACTTTCGTGTGTTTCATCGCGGCTTTGAGGCCTTTTCGATAAAGCTTATCTAATGGTTTTAAGACAAAACTTTCTCTTTCTTTAACGCCTTTATTAAACATAAAGGTTGCTAAGGCTGGAACCACAAACAGTGCCACTAAAATAGCCGAAATAACCGCTAAAATAATACTGATAGCCATCGGCTGGAACAATTTAGCTTCCACTCCTTCAAAGCTAAATAACGGTGTAAATACCACTAAAATAATAGAGGCAGCAAAAAATACCGGGCGTGCAACTTCTTTTCCTGCTTCTTTTAATCGTAGAGGAATGCCTTCTTTATCATGTTCTACATCGTGGGGATCAGCATCTGTGCCTAACGTTCTCGCTTGCGCATTTTTGTAATGTGTTGAATCAGGTCTATTAAGGTGTTTGAACATGTTTTCAACCATCACAACAGAGCCATCAACCAACATACCAATAGCAACAGCGATACCACCTAACGACATTAAGTTTGCCGATAAACCTATCCAAGACATCACCATTAAGGCGATAGCGATTGAAATAGGAATTGAAATTAACACTAAAAAGGTTGCGCGTAAGTTCATTAAAAACAGAGCAAGTACGATAGCGATAAATATAAATGCCAGCGCTAATGCTTGCACTACAGTATCAACTGCTTTAGTAATTAAATCTGCCTGATCGTAGAAAGGTTCAAAACGTACGCCTTCAGGTAGTGCTTGGTTGATCATTGGAATACGTGCACTTATACCGTCGATTGTCGCTTTAGTATTTGCGCCCATACGTTTCAATACGATACCTGAAACCACTTCACCTAAGTTTTCAATGTTACCCTGTGCATCTCTGCGCGTCATAGTAACTGCGCCTTGGCGTATTTCACTACCCAGCGAAACCTTGGCTACATCTTCGATAGTCACCACAGTACCATCAACCGTTTTAACCGGTACTTGTCTAATATCAGCTAAACCTGCTTCGCCACTATTAAACCAACCTGTGCCACGAATAACTAATTGCTCTTGTCCACGGTTCATGTACCAACCGCCAACATTGGCATTGTTGTTATCGAGTGCAGTAACAATATCGTCTTGCGTTAACTCATATGATAATAATTTACTTGGCTCAATGTTGACTTGATACTGTCTGACGTTGCCGCCAAAAGATAAGACGTCGGTAACACCATCTACCGGCATAACCAATAACTTTACTATCCAATCGTTCAAGCTCCTTAAGGTCATAGAATCATAACCAGAATCTTTATCTGCAATTAACAAATACTGAAAAACTTGACCCAAACCTGAGGTGTTAGGTCCCATTGCTGGTGTGCCCACGCCTTGCGGAATTAACTCTTTTGCCGCTTGTAAACGCTCAAATACTAACTGGCGAGCAAAGTAGATGTCTGTGCCTCCTTTAAAGACAACAGTAACACCCGATAAACCCGTTTTTGAAATAGAGCGTACTTGCTCTACATCAGGCAACGCATACATTACTGCTTCAATGGGATAGGTTATTAACTGCTCTACTTCTTCAGCGGCTAAGCCCGGTGCTTCAGTATTAACCGCTACCTGAACATTGGTTACATCAGGAAAAGCATCTAAATTTAGTTTTGGGATCACCATAACAGAGCCTGCCATAGTAGCAATTAGGGCGATAATTACTAAGAGTCGATTATTGATCGACCAATCAATCATTTTATTAAACATAATCTTATTCCCCTAGTGGCCGTGCGGATCAAATCCGCCTTTTGCTATTTCTGACGCAACAAAAAAGGCACCTTTTGTTACCAAACGGGTATTAGGCTCAATACCGATAATTTGACGGTAATTGCCTAATGGCTGACCTAATTCAACTTCAACGGCTTTAAATTCACCAGAATGGTCTTCAACAAATACCGTCCAATCACCATCGGCACCACGCATTAATGCTGTTTCTGGTACTGCCATTACAGGGCTTTGCGTATCAAACTGAAAATTTACATTAACAAACATGCCTGAATGCAAACTGTCATCAGTATTTTCAACCGACAGTCTAACGATTCGGGTACGCGTACTTGGATCAATGGTATGTGCTTCTTGAATGACCTTGGCAACATGCACTTGCCCGGCAAACTCAACTTTTGCAATGGTGCCAATAGGAAGACTTAATTTTTTATTTGGCGAAACACGCGCTTCAACCCATAAGTCTTTTTCATCAGCCAATACCATGATTTTTTCACCGGCAGGCACACGTTGTCCTTGAGAGAAATCATCACTTAAAACCACACCAGAGCGCTGAGCGACTAAGGTATATTCACCAAGATTTGATGAGTTGTTTTTTACAATATCTTTAATGGCTGCTTTGGTTAAACCAAAGGCAGTTAATCGACCATAAGCTGAAATGTAATCTGTTTCACTGGCTAATAGGCGGCTTTCACTGACGGTGCCAAGGCCCAATTTTTTAGTTCGTTGCCACTCACTGTAAGCAACACGATATTGTGCTTGTGCTTCGGCCATTGATTCACTAAATAAGGTAACTAAAGACTGACCCTTAGTCACATGTTCACCTAAAATAGCATGACGACTGATCACTACCGATTCAGTACGTGAAGAGACAATGTAACTGGTATAACCGTTCGCTTTTATTTCTCCTGGTGCATAGATACTTTTAGCAAAAATTGCCGGCTTTAAGTTAGTCACTTTGATATTGGCGAGTGCCATTTTTTCTGGACTAAAACTTATGCCTTCTTCATGTTCTTCTTCAGCTGTTTCTTTACTCGCTGTTTCACTACCATGGTCATGACCGTCATCAGATTTCTCCTCCGCAGCATGGTCGTCTTTGCTTTCATCACTACCATGTTCATGACCACTTTCGTCATGCACTTCTTCACTTTCAGAGTCATGATCATGGTCAGTTTTTAATACGATGGATTGCTCTACTGCTGGCGTTTTTTCTAGAGCGGCATCGTTATATGATAATGCCGTAGTTGACACGACAGCTAAGCCAGTAAATAAACTACTTAGGGTAATGAGTTTTATTTTTTTCACTATTTTATGAGATGTTTTATCAGTTATTTTATTTTTCATTTTTAATTCCAAATTCTGTAACAATTCACGCTCATCAAGCCGCGTAAAGTGATATAATAGGTTTAGTTTAATAGCTTAGTTGCCGCATTTAATTGGCCTACATCGAGTAGCCATTGCACTTCGCTTATTTTGAACTGGGCTTGTAATTCAATGCCCGCGTATAAACCTTCCGCTCTTTGTTGTAATGCCAATAAATAATCCGAGGTATTTAAATCACCTACTTGCCATTGTTTTTGCAATAACTGCGCGCTGTGTTCGCCGCGTCCTTGCATTAACTGTTGCCAACGGCCAAGGTATTTTTTATTAGAGATTAGTGAGGCAGTACTTGCCTGTATCAAATACTTTTGCTTACGCATTACTGAACGAAAATTTGCTTCTGCGGCGATAGCTTGTTGGTTTTGTGCTTTGGCATTAGCTTGGTAATCATTACGAATATTTAACGGCATAGAAAAAGTAACTCCGACAACATTATCGACATCATTTTTTCCGGCACTAATTCCAATGGTAGGATCGGCTTTGGTTTCAAGCATGGCATATTGAGCTTTACTTTTTTGCATTTGCCACAGTGCTTGAGAGGCTAATACTTGCGGGTGCTGCGTTAACCACTGCTCAGCTACTTGAAAGTTTGTAACGCCTAAGCCCTGCTCTGGATATGCTTGTGTATCAGGACGCCAATCAGGCAACAACTCATTAACCTTGGCTTGAGCTTGTGTTAACTGTGCTTGTATTTGGGCCGTTTTATTAAGCATTTGCGACAAATTCAAGAAAGTTAACTCAGCATCAACCTGACCAAGATCGCCAGCTTTCTGCCTTTTAGTTACAATTTTAAGCAAGGTTTCTAACTGTTGCTCTTGTTCAAAAGCAAGTGACGACTTATCCATGGCAAGTTGCCAATTAATAAGTGCTTTTAAGGCTTGTGCTTTTTTCTGCTCTATCGCATAAGTGAATTGTTTACTGGCCGCCGTTAATATTTTATCGCCGATAGCAGCATTAACAGCCTGCTTATCCCACAAGTCAATCGTTTGGCTAATACCAATATTGTAATTATTTCCGTCACCTTCACGCTCGTAACCTGTCGATAGTTCTGGGTTGTAAAGTGGTAACTTACTGCCCTGTGCTTTGGAAAATTCAGCATTCATGAGTTCACGTGCTGAGACAATATCAGGGTGTTTATTGATTTGCCGATCGAGCCAGTCACTCGATAGCGTTGGCTTAGCAAAAGCGAAGCTACTAACAGATAAACTTGCTGAAAAGCCGATAAATAATGCGATTCCAGTAGATTTTGCTGAGAAAAATTTCATAATAATCTCTTAATTTAATAATAAAATGCCGCAACTAAACCAACTAGGCTACATTAAGCGCTAGTTAAGAATAAATTTGTTACGAATATAGCTTTAAAACTAAATTAAACGATTGGGGGGGTATAGGTTCTTCAGTGAATATTTTATCTACATGAACAGCATAAAAATATTGATTTGTAATAATAAGTTTAGGGGTCTGTAGTGTAGATTTATTACTGGCAACCCACTGTGTGTGAGTGCCTTGACAGTGACCACAATGATGGCAATCTTTAATATTATGTTCAGTGTCAGATGATTCATCGAAAAGTTCAATATCATCACTATCATGGGAATGTTCTGTTTGAATATGTAGAGAGTCAATCTGATGACTTTCATTTGAATTAGCCACAGAAGCAAACGACTGCAATGCAATCGATAGTACTACTAACAAACTAATCCAAGTATTTTTCATTTTTACTCTAACATCAAAATTTTAAAAAACATGGTAGTCAAGAAACCCACTCAAGTCAATCAAATTAAGTAGTTTATACAGGACAATCCACGGCAAGATCATTATAAATTGAACTTCTAGAACAAGTAGCGATCAGATCAAGGCATTATAATCACCTTGGTCACTTAATATGAGCGCTACTTTTCTGAAACACTTTGATTCAATTACCGATCCTCGCATTGAACGCTGTAAAAAGCATGAACTTATCGATATTCTCCTCTTAGCCATTAGTGCTGTACTCTCCGGCGCAGAAGGATGGGAGGATATTGAAGATTTTGGGCATCTAAAACTTGATTGGTTAAAAAAATATGGCGCTTTCAAAGAGGGTATCCCAAGACACGACACCATTGCCCGTGTCATTTGTCGGTTAAAATCAGATGAAATAGAGCATTCATTTCAATCTTGGATATCATCACTTATTGAAACCACTGGTGCTGATATCATTGCCATTGATGGAAAAACAGCACGTCGTTCATTTACAACCAAAGATAGAAAAAGTGCCTTACATACCGTCAGCGCATGGAGCTGCCAACACCAATTAGGGGTTTTGCGCCCATCCCCTCGAAATTAACCTTAGTCTAAATTTTTAAGCTTTTTTCTAACTCTAATTACCGTACTTCGACTAACTCCAACTGCTTCAGCCGTTTTATTAATACTAAATCCAGCTTCAGTAAACGAGGCAATCCTATCATGAGCCTCTAAATCAGGCTGACGACCGTGATAAAGTCCCTTTTGCTGTGCTTTTACAATACCTTCTTTTTGCTTACGTTCACGTTCTCGATATTCTTTATATGCACTGGCCGCTAATATTTCTAACAGCATATTATTAATAGCACTAAGTATTGATCTCATAAAATCATCACTTGGAAAACTGCCAAATGTTAAATGACTGGTTGGTAGATCTAAACTAACAACACTAATTCCTTTTTCATTTATTGAGGCTACAAGAGTTTTCCAATCATCAGGGCTTAGCCTTGTTAAACGATCGATTGATTCAACTAACAAAACATCACCGGACTCTGATTCATCCAATAAACGAATTAGCTCTGGTCTATCTAAAGAATTACCAGATTTATTTTCTATATAAAAAGAAGCAATTCGTTTGCTGAAGCCAGAAACGAATTTTTTTAATGAGCTTTTTGCTCTATTTGCATCTTGCTCAGAAGTTGATGCTCGTAAATATGCTCTTATGAACATTTTTGCCTAATTAGGTCTATTTAGATGGTGTCATATCATATAGGTTTATTTAAGTGGTGTCATTACGTAATTGCCTGTGATATATTAACAGTATCTTTAGGGTGTACTCATGTAGAACTGCATGTAATAACACTAATTTGGACTTTGATAATGAAAAAGGATAAACCATACATTGTTGTGGTTTAATATTGTTGTAACAACGGTAACTTTACTTATTTAATAGAAGAAAAAACAAAATCAATTAGCGATGTTTAAACTGGTATTCATTGATGGTCACTTTAATTAGATATAAAGTAAGTAAACAAAAAGTCAGTAAGGTAATTGATAACGTGTCTAAACGAACCATAAGTATGTTGGCTAAAGAACTGAGTGTAAATGTCGAAACAATTCGCTTTTATGAACGCAAAGGCTTAATTAAACAACCACCAAAGCCTATGCAGGGCTATAGACATTACCCGAAAGAAACGGTAAATAGAATACATTTTATCAAGCGTTCTCAAGAATTAGGTTTTACGCTAAATGAGATTGAAGGGTTACTTGCGTTAAACGATAGTCCATGTAGTAAAGTACAAGAATTAGCTAATAAAAAACTGATCGCAGTACAAAAAAAGATGGCTGACTTGTTGTTGTTAGAACACGCTTTGGAAGAACATTTAGGACAATGCCAAAATAATGATGACGATAGCCACTGCCCAATAATTGATTCGTTGCAACCGAAGTAAATGATTCACTTAACTACCATTTCCCACTAAAACAGCATATCCAATTTTACTTCTGCGCCTTAATTCAAGTTAGCTTATTCCCCGTATCTGTCGTAGCAGATTATCAAAGATAAATTTTTTATAAATCACCCTTGACTCCGTACTTAGGTACATGCAATACACTTGCATTATCACTTAATGAGGTATCTATATGAATCAAAAAGAATCAAACCTTCCAATGATAGGAGGCATCATAGCAGCATTAGGCGCAGGCGTATGCTGTGTAGGTCCTTTGCTCCTGTTATTACTTGGGGTAAGTGGCTCATGGATTGGTAATTTAACTGCATTTGAACCCTATAGGCCATTATTTATCGCATTTGTAGTGTTGTTGTTTGGTTACTCAGGTTGGAAAATTTACCGTCCTGTAGAAGAGTGTGAGCCGGGAACGGCCTGTGCAATTCCTAAGAAACAGCAACAACGAAAAGTAATTTTCTGGCTGAGCGTTATAGTTGCGACAATTTTAGTGACCAGTAATTATTGGATACTTTTGTTTGCTTAATATACAGATCAAGAAATTTATAACATTTTAAAATTTGGAGCTAATTATGAAAAAATTATTATTAACCGCACTGCTTTCACTTTCTAGTTTTGGTGCTTTTGCTGAAGTAAAAACAGTTACACTGGAAGTGCCAACGATGAACTGTGCGACATGTCCAATCACAGTTAAAAAGTCATTAGAAAATGTTGATGGCGTTGAAAATGCGAAAGTTACCTACAAGCCTAAGCTAGCTGTTGTTTCTTTTGATGACACTAAAACCAACATCAATGCATTAATTGCAGCGACTACCAACGCTGGCTACCCTTCAAATTTAAAAAGTGAAAATAAGTAATGTTTAGCCCCTTAGAACTAGTTACGCGTATCGGAGATAAAGCAGGCTCTATAGGTGCACTTGTTTCGGCAATGGGATGCGCCATGTGTTTTCCCGCGATAGCTAGTCTTGGTGCGGCAATTGGGATGGGATTTCTTAGTCAGTGGGAAGGGGTATTTATCAATACGTTGTTACCACTGTTTGCAGTATTAGCGCTGGCAATGAATATCTTAGGCTGGTTTAGCCATCGTCAATGGCACCGTAGTTTTATCGGTTCAATTGGCCCCATTTTGGTTTTACTCTCTTTATACCCTTGGTTCCAGTACGGGTGGAGTTCATACGTTACTTATACGGGGCTAGGACTAATGGTTGCTGTATCAATTTGGGACATGGTTTCTCCTGCGAATAAACGCTGTGATGATGAAACTTGTACCGCTTAACTTTTTAAGAGGAATAAAATATGTCAACGAATAGTTGTTGCTCGTCAAATGACATCCAGCCAGAACAATTACATGTAGCCATTATTGGTAGTGGTTCAGGGGCCTTTGCCAGTGCGATTAAAGCAGCAGAAGGCGGAGCAAGAGTTACTATCATTGAAGGAGCCGATGTAATCGGAGGTTGCTGTGTAAATGTCGGCTGTGTTCCTTCAAAAATATTGATCCGTGCTGCGCAATTAGCGCATCAGCAACGTACTAACCCGTTTGATGGTTTAGAAAATATTCAGCCACAACTTAGCCGCTCCTTATTAGCACATCAGCAAAACGCTCGCGTCGAAGAACTACGCGATGCTAAATATCAACGTATTTTAGAGAGTAATCCCGCGCTATCTTTACTTAAAGGTTATGCACGTTTTAAAAATCAAAATACCTTGCTAGTTCACAAGTCTGATGGTAGTGAAGAAGAGCTGGTTGCAGATCGCATTTTAATTGCAACAGGCTCTACACCAAGCATTCCGCCAATTAAGGGTTTAGTTGATACACCTTATTGGACATCAACAGAAGCCTTATTTGCAGAAGAGTTACCGAGTAGTCTAGTTGTCATCGGCTCCTCCGTTGTTGCTCTGGAAATTGCGCAAGCTTATGCCCGTTTAGGTAGCCGTGTGACAATTCTAGCCAGACATACCCTTTTATATGCTGAAGATCCGTTATTAGGTGAAAAACTGGCAGAGTGCTTTGAAAAAGAAGGTATTAGGGTACTTAATAATACGCAAGCAAGTCATGTTTCTTATGATAGCAATGGTTTTTCATTGGAAACTAACGAAGGAACATTAATCGCTGAAAAATTGCTTATCTCTACGGGTCGCCATGCAAATACTGGAAAGCTTGGTTTAGAAAATGTTGGTGTTGAAACAGATAAAAGTGGTGCCATTGTTGTTAATAGTATGATGGAAACATCAACAGCTAACATTTATGCCGCTGGAGATTGCTCCAATATGCCACAATTTGTTTATGTTGCTGCTGCTGCCGGAAGTAGGGCTGGAATTAATATGACAGGTGGAAATGCGCAACTCGACTTATCTACCATGCCTGCTGTTATATTCACCGACCCACAAGTTGCTACGGTAGGTCTAACCGAAGTACAAGCTTCAGCGGTAGGAATAAATACGATAAGTCGTGTACTTGATATGGAAAACGTACCAAGAGCTTTAGCAAATTTTGAAACGGATGGTTTTATCAAGTTGGTAGCTGAAGAATCCACGGGAAAACTGATAGGCGCACAAATTTTAGCCCATGAAGGCGGAGAACTGATTCAAAGTGCGGCTCTTGCTATTCATAATAAAATGACAGTCGAAGAATTGGCAGGTCAACTATTTCCGTATTTGACGATGGTTGAAGGATTGAAGTTATGCGCTCAAACCTTTAGCAAAGACGTTAAAGAGCTATCTTGCTGCGCAGGGTAATCATTTAACGGTAATGTACTTACAGAAATGTTAATGGAGTGCCAATTGATTGAATGTAATCAAGATATCTTAAGGCATTCCATTAACAACACAAATTGGAAGCATGCTAAATCATGATTAAATCTAAGGTTGAAAACATTCCTGTTGGTGAAGTCAGTTTTTTGACAGAGATACCTGACATCAATAAGTTCATTAGTAGTGATGATGATGCGTTGGATTTTCCTTTGAGTATTTCTCAACTGGCACTAGCTGCACAAACATCTGTCCATACGGTAAGAAATTATGTTCTTGAGAACTTAGTACACTGCGAAGAAAAAACTAAGTCAGGCCATTCACTTTACGGCTTATGTGCATTAAAGAGATTAAAGTTCATTCGAGCAGCAAGGGCGGCAGGTCTTCTTGTAGTTGATATCAAGCCATTACTAATGGCAATAGATGCAGGAGAAAGAAAAGTTCCTGAAGACATCCAAAAGCTGCTACTTACTAAAATCGAGCATAGAAAAGTATTTTTAAATCTAGTAACAAACCAAATTGAAGAGTTTTGCAATTAGAACAATTATAGAACAGTTCATGGCTCGACTAAAAACTTGTTAGCTTATCTGTTTTCTATCAATGTTAGCTTGTATATATCAAGCATATAGAATATCAACACCTCCAATTTTTAATGGCACTTTGATGCGCAGTACCTTTTGAATTAGAAATACAAACAGATGGCATTCTTTAACTTATTGATTCTACATCACTAAGTAAACCAGCTAAGTCGATTTCTTTGCGGTCTTTATTAAAGGCATATTCCCCATTTAGATTAATGTGTTGCCAAGCAACAGGTGAAAGCCGAGAAATAACATCAACCACATCTTGCCTACCGTTCCTCTCTTGGATTTGTAAAAATGCCGATAGTAACGCGGAATTATAATAAATAATGCAATTTGAAATGAGTCGAGCACAATCGTTCCATTGTGATACTTGGTAATCATTCCCCCCACGAAATTTATTGCCATTAACTGAAGTAATAGCACGTTTTAACTGATGGTATGCTTCACCTCTGTTCAAGGCTTGCTGGACGTAATGACGCAACGTTGAATTATCAACATACTCCAAAACATAAATAGATTTAATTAAACGGTCGTACTCATGCAATGCTGACAATCTTCGGCTCTTGCCGTTACTCAACTTTCTAATGATTGTGCTTTGAGTGGTGGTTTTACGACTCAATGAACAAACAATATGCTGAATATTGTCCCATTCTTCAGCAATTAGCTTATGATTAATATCTTTCTTTAATTGAATACGGCCTCCGTTCTCTTCAGTCACTTCAAATAGCTCAAAAAACACCTTTTTCATTTTCGCGTATCGAGGGGCGAATGTGTAACCAAAGAAATCTAATATAGCGAAGTTAACATTATTGGTACCATGCGTATCGGTCGATAAGGTATTAGGCTGTATATCTGAAGAGTTGTTATAGAGTAAGTCAAAAGCAAAGTGACCTTCATATTCGTTAGCGCCAATGACTTGCGTACTCACCGGAACATGATTAGAAACCAATGTTAATGCTGAAACACCTTTACCTTTGGAGAAGTACTTAGACGAATACCGAGCCTTAAACGTATTTATGCGACACTCAAATTTTTGACCATCAATGCTTGAAAACAACTGATTATCGTCCACATGGTAATAGGCAAATATTGGCAACGTGGCTATAGCATTAGAAACCTGATCATTAGACGTTTTGAGTGTTTCATATCTGACATAACTATCATCTACACTGCGTAATTTACCCATTGAACGGTCAGAGATATTCGCCATTTTATATAGGCCGTAATTGGTGCCGTTTGCCAATATACAGGCGATCAGATCTTCTTTATTTACTGGTGATTTTTCTTTAGTTGCTGATATGTGTGTAAATGAATTTAAGTAACCTGTCTTTTGATCAACAAACAACATGAGTTCAACGATACCCATGTGTTGAATTTGATTGTAGAGCGGGTTTTCAATTGTTTGTTGCCAACGGCTGTTAGGAATTGACCACTTGAGTTCGGCTTTGCCAGGAATAAACTCAACATACTTATTATCACCACTAAAGATATGCTCGCTTGCTTCCTTCAGCTTAACTTCTAATTGTTGGCTCTTATCTGCGAGTGTTTGGTTAATCGGTGTTGCCAGCTTATCAAGGCCAGTGTTTTCAATGATTGTCTCTTTTTGCTGCCATTCTTTAGGTTGTATAAGATCTGACGTTAAACTACGGTTATTAACGCTTTCTTTCACCGTTAAGCTATTACTGTGAAATAATTGTTCGGCTTTACGATAAAGGAAATACTCAAATCGATTAGCAATTAATTTGGTATTTTCTCCCTCTAAATACTCTCGGTCATGTTTAGGTACCACATCGATGTTAATGGTTTGGATAGCCTTTAATTCACTAAGTTCAGAATGTGCCATAACATACTGCTCATGGAGTTCATCCTTTAAATGAATGAACTCAATATCGATAGACATAAATAATGAGCGGATAAGTTTTTTAATTTTACTGGATTGTTTATCAATAAATTGCCATTCGTACTGACGGCCATCAAAGTCGTTATTATCTAAGTGATCACTTAACAGTTTAATACTGTCAGCAGGGATCAATTCAAAGGCTTTTTTACGTACATCACCAAAGCTTAAATCATCGTCCATATCGGTATCGATGAAGTGCTTTAATAAACTACCAGCGGATTTTAATTTGGTTCTTACAATGGTTACATCTTCAACAATACGCTGCTTTGCATAGCCTTTAGCTGATTCGGTTAACTTCCTTACCAAGTAAATAAATGCAGCAACAAGATTGTCGTTAGTCTCTCGGTACCTGAAGAACAAGTAACAAACGAGATATAAAATAGTTTGGCTATCTGCGTGTTTTCTAAGCTTATAAACGGACTTGTGCTTTACCAGTGAAGCATAGTATTCAAGATTTTTAGGTGATAGCTCCAGTTCAGCAATCAGTGACTTAATTTCTGGATAAAGCGAGCGTATAATTTTATGCGTCTTCAGCTCTTGGGTGATTTGGCTCGTTGAAAAGTCCTTAGCCATTTTCTTTAACTTGGCTAAGTCAGTAAAGGTATTATTTGACTCAAGTAATTTAAGTAATGTTTTTCTGGTACCTGAAGACAAACTATCAAGCAGCACCATTTCAATTCGGTTACGCTCATTTGATAATACCGTAGAAATAGTGTCTTGCAGCGTTGTATAACCAGCTAGCGCTATTCTGTTTTGACCAAAATAAGCAATACATTCATCAAAAACATACCTTGGTTCAAGGTTGATTTTTACAACATCGTTAAGCCTTTTTAATAGCGGCTCTTTATCTAACTTGCTTTGGTATGCTGTAAACCCTGTATATTTTAATAACTTATTAATCAGCTTAGTTTTTGTTGTTGGTGATAAATCCTCAAGAGACATATCTTTATCGCTGAAATACTTGGATCTTACATAATCTAAATCATTACTGACTTGAGTAAATGAGAAATTAAATACTATTGGCCGTGACCTAAAGTAACCAAGCAGTAAGATAAAATACACTCTGGTTTCAATACGTCTTAATTCGTTGACGAGCCTTTGAGTTTCACTATCTAACGAAAAATAATCATCACGATCTTTACGGTTAAAATTGGGTAAGGCATAGAGTTCGTTGATTTCTGATTCGCTGAGAATTTGTATACGCTTGGTGTTTGATGAAGAAATAGTGGTAAGCCTTTCTTGTTATTTTTAATCAGCATACCTTAATCAATGAGGTTAATGTTTACCAGTCAACTGCTTAACATTACCATAAAGCCGATTTAAGCGACTAAAGTGGTAAACTTTTCATAAGATAGTTTACCACTGTGTATTATTACTTAAGAATACTAATGCCGATTTCGAGGGGATGGGCTAAATAATACAAACTGTGTTATTCAAGGGGTGAAGTCCAATGGTACGAAAAGTTACTCTAAGCGTGAAAATTCAAGCTAAGGTTAATTTCGAGGGGATGGGCGCAAAACCCCTATTACGGGGCAAGAAAAAATATGGTCGAGCCACAAGAAAACTAAGTAAAAATAATACTTCTTATTCGTTATCATTCAATACTAGCGCATCAATTTTTTTCTATAGCATAGATACGAGTGAGATAAGTAATTTTCTATGGCAGGACAATAAAGTAGCGTTACTGAGCTATAAAGGAAAAGATTCGAGAACTTTTAAAAAAGATAAACATTTACAGTTAAATTTTGATCATAATAACCAAACTTTAATAGCTAAAATGAATGGCGATATTAGTGAGCAAACCTTAAAAGATGACGTGTTAGACCCACTATTTGTGTTTGAAATGTTAAGGCTTGACGCACTGAAAAACGATGGGTTTTCTAATGTAAAACAATTGCATTACACCGTTTATGATACAAGTGGCTTCAAAGAATTTAACTTCCTGAATGGTGGACGAGTTACTATTGACACACCTCTTGGGGAACTTAATTGCATCAAGTTAAGCAGGATTAGAAAAAATAGTACTAGAAAGACGCATATTTGGCTGGCAATTGATTACGACTATATTCCTATTATGCTTTTACAAGAACACAAGGAAGAAGAAGTCGCAACACTACTTATAAGTTCTATTGAGAAACATTAAGAAGCAATATTGGCATAACCTTCCTACAAATAAAAGATAAAAACTACATTTCTAATTAACTTCTAAAACTAACTACCGTAATTCAATAATAGCAAAGCCTTTCTAAGCAAAAAATAGCAACACTTTGCCATTTATCAGTTTGAACTAAGCAAATCTTAAGTTAACAAAATTACCATAAAGCCATACTCATAAGAGGTGTCTTTATGAAAAAGCATTACATTCTTTCTAAGGTAAGTTAAGTGTACAAAATTATCAATTTTTTAAACCAAATTAAGCTCACAACT
>NZ_BADW01000150.1:0-152 GCF_000241165.1 Pseudoalteromonas sp. BSi20439 | reverse complement strand
TCGCAACGTTCTTTAACAATATAAAGCAATCATCTGTGTGGGCACTCGTACAGATTGAGTTCTAACAGCCAAGCTACTTAGGTAGTGAGGCAAACAAATTTAGAGTCTCAATTTAAACTGAGTGACCAACAGCAATAACTTACTTAGGTAGG
>NZ_BADW01000151.1:0-1549 GCF_000241165.1 Pseudoalteromonas sp. BSi20439 | reverse complement strand
GTAACTATTCACCAAGACAAATTATTTTCTAAGGATCTTTTTTAGCTATTGACTGATCCTGCCAGTATGCCAAGCTAGAGCTATTACCCTATCGCTCTAGCTTTAATGAATTTAAACAGCATAAATATCACTGAAATAGTTGAGCAAACTAAAACTCAGTTACAAGAAGATAAAACACTCTCGCCAGCGTTGAAGATGTCTATTGAACTCATTCTTGTTGTCGTTGTTATGCTAGCTAGTAAATTAGGACTTAATAGTCAAAATAGTAGCATTCCTCCATCAAAAGATATCAACCGTACAAAGCCAACGAGAGAGAAGTCAGAAAAATCAGCTGGCGGACAAAAAGGCCGAGTAGGTAAAACGCTGACTCAAACAGAAACACCTGATGAGGTACAAGTCATTTTAGTTGACCGAGATTTTTTACCTAAAGGTCACTATCGTGAGGTGGGTTTTCAAAAGCGACAAGTCGTCGATATAGATATCAGTAAAGTGGTGACCGAATACCAGGCTCAAATCCTTGAGAATGAGCAAGGGAAGCGGTTTGTTGGTGAATTCCCCCAAGGTGTTAACGGTCCTATTCAATATGGTGTTGGTGTGAAAGCCCATGCGGTTTACTTATCACAATATCAATTACTCCCTTATAACCGCATTGAAGAATACTTTAGTGACCAACTAGGTATTCCGATCAGTGCCGGCAGTTTATTTAACTTTAATGAACAAGCAGCGGCACTGGTAAAGTCATCGGGCGCAGAAGGTATCATCAAAGCGGCATTACAAAGCCCGTATCAAACTTTGCATGTTGATGAGACTGGCATTAATATCGGCGGTAAACGGCGATGGCTTCATGGTGCATCAACGACTTGGTGGACTTATTTTTATCCTCATGAAAAAAGAGGAAAAATAGCGATGGATGAGGCCGGTATTTTACCGCACTTTACCGGTGTGCTATGTCATGACCATTGGAAGCCATATTATCAATATACCCAATGCCAACATGCATTATGTAATGCTCACCACATCCGAGAATTAGAAAGGGCTTGGGAGCAAGACGGCATGCAATGGGCGAAGGATATGCAAACCTTACTTAAAGAAATGAATAAAGCTCAAATAGATAATCCCGACCTAGATAAAGGGGCTAAACAGAAATATCGTGAGCAATATCAAAAAATATTGCTTCAAGGTGACGCTAAATGTCCACCACCAGATAAAAGTAGCCGAGTGAAAGGTCAGCGAGGCCGATTAAAGCGAACCAAATCCCGCGCATTATTGGAACGACTAAGAGATTATCAAGATGATGTTTTACGTTTCATGATGAGCAGTGGCGTGCCATTTACCAACAACCAAGGCGAGAATGATATTAGGATGACCAAGGTTCATCAAAAAATATCGGGGTGTTTTAGAAGTAAGCAAGGAGCTGAAATGTTCTGCTTGCTGAGAAGCTATTTATCGACTTGCAGAAAACAATATGTATCTGCAAGCCTAGCCCTTGAGTTATTATTCAAAAATCAGCTGCCTGATATATTCATTTCAGATGAGGCTGAATAGTTAC
>NZ_BADW01000152.1:0-1198 GCF_000241165.1 Pseudoalteromonas sp. BSi20439 | reverse complement strand
TGATTTGTTTGATGTGATGATCATGCTGTGTCGCTCATAGCGATGGGCTATCAATTCAAACAGCACGCTCGTTTCCTGTTCAGTTTTTCGAACGTAACCAACGTCATCAACGATTAATAAGCTGTATTTATCGAGCTTTACAAGTTCGTCTTGCAAGCGTAAATGTCGCTTTGCTTGCTGGAGTTGTTGAACAATCGCTGACGCGGCAACGAACTTAACTTTATGGCCCTGCTCGATAAGGCCATAACCGATGCTACTGGCGATATGCGTTTTACCAAGACCACTGGCGCCAAATAACAATATATTGCCACCGTGCTTCAACCAATCCGGCTGATTTATTAAATCAGCAACAAGGGGCTTACTAACCCCATCAACAAGGGTAAAGTCGAAGCTGCTAAGGTGTTTACCCATTGGCAATTTTGCATCTTTTAAAAGCCGCTGAAGGCGTTTGTCATCGCGTGTCGCAAGTTCAACATGGCACAGCTCAGACAAGTATTGCTGCGGGCTCCATTGTTCTTCCATCGCTTTTTTTCCCAGGGTATTCCACTGTTGAAGCATGGTGCTAAGCTTTAATTGTTTCAGCATTAAAGGTAACGAGGCCGTGAAGTTATCCATGTAGACCTCCCGGTATCATGCTGCTATAAGCGCTCAAGCTGTGTTGCTTTATTGTTATTGTGGGTATGTTTGATGCAATCACTAAAAATTGCGCTTCACATTCTCGGATGGCCGGTAATTGTCGCTGAGTAATTGACACTGCTACAAATCGTCCTAATTGACGTTCACACCCACTTTGTTTTGCTAAATGGAGCAGTTTTACCATGTAATAGCTCGCTTCATCCGCTAAAAGATGAGTATTAACGTATTCCCAAATAGCTTTGTAATTGTCGCTTGGGAGTAAGTCGTCACGTAGTTGTGAGTAGCGAAATGCCAATGGTTTTTTAACCAGTGCGTCAATAACATGCAAGTAACTAATATTACGTGCACGGCACCCTTTAGAGGCATAGACACGCGCTAACGTTTGAACTAAATCGCTGCCATAGCGCAGCTCTAAACGGTTGTCATATAAACGAACAAGTAATCGGCTACCAACAAGGCGTGACGGGACGCTATAGGTAACACGTTTCAATGAAATAGTACTCGTACGTGACACCGTTAGATAATGCTCGGTGTAATTGACGCTCATCGTCCGTGGTAAAGC
>NZ_BADW01000153.1:0-2102 GCF_000241165.1 Pseudoalteromonas sp. BSi20439 | reverse complement strand
ATTTATCAAAGCTTAAAACGTCCACCACAAATTCAAGTACAGGCTCCGAAGGGATCTCATAAACCTTTGGTTTTAGGTTTGTTTAGCAGTGCGGCTATGGTTATTGCGGCATTATTTTATTTACAGCACGATTTAATTGCTGCAAGTATCGCTATAAGTAGCGCTATTATTGGTTTTATAGCAGCATGGCGTAGCACATAAACTAAGTGCTATTTACGTTTTTAGGCGTATAATTAGTATTTAAAATATACACTTTATAATTATGAAAACGGGAGATAAACATGGGATTTGGCGGTATTAGTCTTTGGCAGTTATTGATTGTATTAGCAATTATTGTACTTTTGTTTGGCACTAAAAAATTACGCGGTATTGGTGGGGATTTAGGTGGAGCAGTTAAAGGCTTTAAAAAAGCAATGTCTGACGAAAAAAATACAGATAAAGAAAAGCCAGAGCAGATTCAAAAATCAGAAGAAAGTGCACCGCTTGATTCTGCCCATACTGAAAAAAATAAAGACAATAACAAGGTTTAATTAGCATGGGGATGTGGGAGCTAATTGTTGTTTTAATTGTTGGTTTAGTAGTGCTTGGTCCAGAGCGTTTACCTGTAGCAATTAGAACGGTAAGCCGCTGGATAAAAACTGCAAAGTCGCTTGCTAACTCAGTGAAAGCTGAAGTGAGCGAAGAGTTGCGTGTGCACGAATTACACGAAAACCTTAAAAAAGCGGAGCAACAAAACTTAACCGATTTAAGTCCTGAACTACAAAGTTCACTAACTGAACTACAACAGGCCGCTCAGTCTGTGACCCACAGTTATAAAAAAAATCAAATCGATCCCTCTAATAAGCAAAATATTGATGATACAAAGTGAAATTAATTTCTCACTTTGTGGTCAACTTACTAAATGGTATAAAAAATAATGGCTGAGGAAGTAAAATCGGGGTTTGTCGCGCATTTAATTGAATTACGCGATCGGCTGATTAAATCACTATTAAGCATTTTAGTTATTTTTATTGCAATAGTGTATTTTGCAAACGACATTTATACATTTGTTGCAGCGCCATTAATTTCACATTTGCCAAACACTGCAACCATGATAGCAACTGATGTCACAGCGCCATTTTTTGCCCCTTTTAAACTAACGTTATTTGTCGCATTATTTGCCTCTATTCCGTGGATATTACACCAGGTTTGGGGTTTTATAGCTCCGGGATTGTATAAGCACGAAAAACGCATGTTAATGCCAATACTCGCCTCAAGCATCTTTTTGTTTTATGGTGGTATTGCCTTTTGCTACTTTGTAGTACTGCCAATTATTTTAGGCTTTTTTACCAGTGCGGGTCCTGCAATGCTCACCTTAGCACCGGATATTAGTAGCTACTTAGGGTTTGTACTAAAACTATTTTTTGCCTTTGGTGTCGCTTTTGAAATTCCAGTAGCCATTATGCTGCTGTGCTGGAGCGGCGCTACAACAACGCAAAGCTTAAAAGAAAAACGTCCCTATATTGTAGTGGGTGTTTTTGTAGTAGCGATGTTTTTAACACCGCCCGATGTATTGTCACAAACTTTATTAGCGCTACCTATGCTTATTTTGTTTGAGCTAGGCCTAATTTTAGCTAAATTTTATACCGCTAAACCACAACAAGAATCTGAGGAATAACATGAACAAAAAACTACTCTCACTATTAGTTTTGTTAAGCGCACCGACTTTTGCAGCCACAGCTATTAACGAGCAAGCACTGCAAGCATGTAGCTTTATTGAAAACGACTTTAACCGCCTGCTTTGTTACGATAATACGGTTGCCGGTAAACCGCTGAGCAAGCCTACTGTAAATAAAACACTCTCACCAACAAATACAGAAGCCACCGCACCTGTTGCTGTAGCGGTAACACAAGCAGAAGAGTTTGGTTTCAGAGCATAAAAATATTGCGAAAGAAAATGACAGCTCTATTAGCTCAACTGTATCAGCCATTAAAGAAGCAGCTTATGGTGAGTTAATTATTACTCTAGAAAACGGCCAACAATGGCGCCAAATTGGATCTGACGGCATAACGCTAAAAGAAGATGACAACGTGGTTATTAGTCGTGGTGTATTTAATTCTTT
>NZ_BADW01000154.1:0-2355 GCF_000241165.1 Pseudoalteromonas sp. BSi20439 | reverse complement strand
GTAAGCGTCTAGCGAACCACACCTAGCATCGATGTTCTGATTATCTAAAAATACCTGCTCAATGATAAATTCGGAGCAGGTGATGAAAACTTACAGAACAAGCGCACAGTGGCAGCAGCTTTTGCTGAAACGCAGTACGTTTAGTGGTACTAATATTGAATTCTGCCAACACCATAATGTCGCTATTACGACTTATTATAAACAACGTGCTTTACTGGCAAAAGACCAGCCTAATTCCACCTTGCCAGTGCACACGCAGTGCCTTACATCATCACGTTTTGTCCAGGTAAAACAAACTACTGAAGTCTGCGCGCAAACTCGTCAAAATACGCTGCAGTTTGATACGCTAACCGGCCAACTCACGTTTCCTATCGATTTAGCGACGGCCGATATCGTTGCCATTATTAAAGGGCTAACGGTATGAGGATGTTCGTTGATGTACCCACCGTCTATTTATGTGCCGATGCCGTTGATTTTCGAAAATCAATTAATGGTCTGGCGGCGTTGGTGGAAGCAGAGCTTGAACTACCCGTGCTCAGTGGTGCGCTATTTGTGTTTTGTAATAAAGGCCGTGACAAACTCAAACTGCTTTACTGGGATAACACCGGTTTTGCACTGTGGTATAAGCGATTAGATAAGCATAAGTTCAAATGGCCCAAACTCATGTCACCCACCATGACCTTAAGCGAGCAGCAATTACACTGGTTATTATCGGGTTATGATGTGATTGGACACAGTAAAATTGATGTCGCAGGTAAGCAAATGCTTTAATATTTGCGATCGATTGATGATCATCAAAGTGAGTTCAGTTAGCACTGCAAAGCCTTTGATGATGCCTTAAAATAGGCGTCATGAAAAATGAACTCGCCCTTAAACAGCGCATTGCTGAACTTGAAAAACTGTTAGCGCAGAAGGATGCCCAGATTGCGGCATTGGAAGAGCGCTGGAGCTTGGCCCAACAAAAACAATTCGGCAAAAGTGCTGAAGGCTTTGCCGGGCAAGGCGAGTTATTCAATGAAGTGGAAGAAATTGTTGAGGAAGTTGAGGCAGAGCAACAATCCATTAGCTATACCCGTAAAAAGCCGGTGCGTAAGCCACTGCCAAAAGACTTACCTCGTGAGCAAGTTATTCACGACATCATCGACAAAACCTGTGATTGCTGTGGCGGTGAGCTACATAGAATGGGTGAAGATAAGTCAGAAAAGCTTGAGTTCATACCCGCTAAAATCAAAGTGATTGAGCATATTAGGCCTAAATACGCCTGCCGTCACTGTGATAAATCCTCAACTCAGACACAGATTAAACAAGCCTCAATGCCTGCCATGCCCATCAACAAAGGCATTGCAACCAGCAGTTTGCTCAGTCAGCTTATCACCAGTAAATACCAATACGGGTTACCGCTGTATCGCCAGGAAGCGATGTTTAAGCAATACGGTATTGAACTCAGTCGACAGACCATGAGCAGCTGGATAGACAAATCAGCCACACTCTTCGCGCCATTAGTTGAACGGCTTAAAGCCGAGCTGTTAAGGCAACCCACGCTGTTTGCCGATGAAACGCCATTAAAGGTGGTGAAATCGGACAAAGTAAACAGTTACATGTGGGTGTATTGCTCGGGTCGAGATTCACCAGACCCGAATAATCCTATCCCTAATATCGTACTTTACGACTTCCACAATAGTCGCGCGGCCGCCTGCGTGGTCAATTATCTTGATGGATATCAAGGGTACTTGCACGTGGATGGCTATCAAGCCTATGCCAGAACAGAGGCAACCTTAATCGGCTGCTGGGCGCATGCTCGTCGTAAATTTATCGACGCGAAAAAGCTACAAGGTAAAAACAAAACCGGCAAAGTGGATGTGGTATTGAGCCTTATCCAAAAACTGTACGGCGTTGAGTCACGCATCAAAGATAAAAGTGTGGATGACAAATATACGGCAAGACAAGAGGTTAGCCTGCCTATTCTTAGCAAGCTAAAAATATGGCTTGAGCAGGATCAGCCAAATTTAGTGGGGAACAGCAAACTGATAGAGGCAGCTAATTACCTGGCAAATCAATGGCACAAGCTCATACGCTATGTTGATGATGGCCGACTTAGCATCGATAATAATAGAGCAGAACGCGCGGTAAAACCGTTTGTGATAGGCCGAAAGAATTGGTTATTTAGCCAAACGGCTAACGGTGCCCATGCTAGTGCCACCCTTTACAGCATTGTGGAAACCGCCAAGATAAATGGTCTAATCCCATTTAATTACATCTGTGCTTGCCTTGATGAACTGTGCCAGCCTGAGCCCGATATCGACAGCTTGTTACCCTGGAATTTTAAAACATAGGTGTAGTTCGCTAGACGCTCAC
>NZ_BADW01000155.1:0-1297 GCF_000241165.1 Pseudoalteromonas sp. BSi20439 | reverse complement strand
GTAAACGTAGGTACAATCGGCCACGTTGACCACGGTAAAACGACATTAACAGCAGCAATCACTAACGTACTTGCAAAAGTATACGGCGGTGTTGCTAAAGATTTCGCATCAATCGATAACGCTCCAGAAGAGCGCGAGCGTGGTATCACAATCTCAACGTCACACGTTGAGTACGATACACCAACTCGTCACTACGCACACGTAGATTGTCCTGGACACGCCGATTATGTTAAAAACATGATCACTGGTGCTGCTCAAATGGATGGCGCTATCTTAGTAGTAGCTGCGACTGACGGTCCTATGCCACAAACTCGTGAGCACATCCTACTTTCTCGCCAAGTTGGCGTTCCTTACATCGTTGTGTTCATGAACAAATGTGACATGGTTGATGATGAAGAGCTACTTGAGCTAGTAGAAATGGAAGTTCGTGAACTTCTTTCTGAATACGACTTCCCAGGTGATGACTTACCACTAATTCAAGGTTCTGCACTTAAAGCACTTGAAGGCGAAGAGCAATGGGAAGCTAAAATCATTGAGCTTGCAGAAGCACTTGATTCTTACATTCCAGAGCCAGAGCGTGACATCGATAAGCCATTCATCATGCCTATCGAAGACGTTTTCTCAATCCAAGGTCGTGGTACTGTTGTAACTGGCCGTGTTGAAGCTGGTATCATCAACGTGAATGACGAAGTTGAAATCGTTGGTATCAAGGACACTACTAAGTCTACTTGTACTGGTGTTGAGATGTTCCGTAAGCTTCTTGATGAAGGTCGTGCTGGTGAGAACATTGGTGCACTTCTACGTGGTACTAAGCGTGAAGACGTTGAACGTGGTCAAGTACTAGCTAAGCCTGGTTCAATCAAGCCACACACTACATTCACTTCAGAAGTATACGTACTTTCGAAAGATGAAGGTGGTCGTCATACTCCATTCTTCAAAGGTTACCGTCCACAGTTCTACTTCCGTACAACTGACGTAACTGGTGACGTACAGTTACCAGAAGGCGTAGAAATGGTAATGCCTGGTGATAACGTTAAGATGACAGTAACTCTAATCGCGCCAATCGCGATGGACGAAGGTCTTCGTTTCGCTATCCGTGAAGGTGGCCGTACTGTTGGTGCTGGTGTTGTTGCAACTATCGTTGAGTAATCAACAGTTGTAATGCATTAGGCATTAAAAAAACCCGAGCTTAGTCTCGGGTTTTTTAATGTCTGCAATAAAGTACAGGTTTCAGGTGCGAGGTTTCAGGTTTTAGGTAAAGCAGCTAGGTGTTAATTTTAACACTGTCACTTGGGTT
>NZ_BADW01000156.1:0-27091 GCF_000241165.1 Pseudoalteromonas sp. BSi20439 | reverse complement strand
TTTACTGGTTTTTCAGTTTTCACTGGTTCTGCAGCTTTCACTGGTTCTTCAGCTTTCACTGGCTCTTCAGCTTTCACTGGTTCTTCAGTTTTCACTGGTTCTTCAGTTTTCACTGGTTCTTCAGTTTTCACTGGTTCTTCAGTTTTCGCTAATTCTTCCTCAACAATGTTTTGTTCAACTGCATCAGAGGCATCAACGGCCGATTTATGTGCTTTTGCTTTTAGCTCTGCTTCGTATTCAGCAGCGGCTTGATCCGCAACGGGTACAAACGCAGGCGCTTCATCAGACTTTTCTGGTGCGTTTTCACCTTCAGGGCGACGACGGCGTTGACCTGATGCGCGAAGATGACGTGGTGAACGACGTGAACGAGTGCGTGTTTGCTCTTGTTCTTCATCTTGTGCCACAGCGTTATCGTTTGCATCAACAACAGCCTCTGCTTGTTCTTTAGCAGGTGCAGGTGCTTTTTCATCTGATACTGGCTTTTGCTTTTCAGCAACAGGTGCTTGTTCTTGTACTTGTGGCTTGTCTTCTTTCACCACAGGTTGCTCAACAGCTTGCTCTGTTGTTTGAACTTGCTCAGCACTTTCGTCTTGTACGCGAACTTTTTTACGTAAATTACGACGTTGGCGACGTACCTTAGGCTTTTGCTCTTTTGGCTCAGCACTTGCATTTTTGTCAGACTTAGGCGCAGTATCCGCGTTTTGAGTTGCCTCTGCTTTTACTTGCGTTTTATCTTCAGTTTTATGCTCAGGACGTTTACGCGTATTAGAATTGCGACGGCGCTTATTGCGATTCTCATTCTTTTCTTGCGTATCACCTGCAGGCGCTGACTCATTTTTAGTTTCAGTGTCTGTTGTACGTTCGTTACGTGGTTTATTACGTGGGTTGTTATTACGACGACGCTGGTTGTTGTTACGGCGACGATTATCACTACCACGATTGTTATTGGTGCGCTCTTGAGATTTCTTCTCAGAAGACTCTTGTGTTGTTTGCTCGCTTTCGTTTGCAAATAACGACTTAATCCACTTACCCAATGCAGTAAATAAACCAATTTTAGCTTTTGCTTCTACTACCGGCGCTGCTTTTGCTGCCGCTTGTGGAGCAGGCGTTGAAGGCATAACGACACCTTTAAGCTTCGGCTCTTCACGTACAGGGGCTGCTGGCGATTTAGACATTTCAAATGCTTCTGGCTCAGGCGCAACAACTTGCTCGTAGCTTACTGTTTCAAGCGTTTCATCTTTACGTAAGCGCATTACTTCGTAGTGTGGTGTTTCCATGTGTTGATTAGGAATAATCACTACGTCACATTTGTGATGCTTTTCAATGCGGTGAACGCTACGACGTTGCTCATTTAATAAATAAGCGGCAACAGCAACAGGTACTTGTGCATTTACTTGTGCAGTATTGTCTTTAATCGCTTCTTCTTCAATCAAACGTAAAATCGATAGTGCAATTGACTCGTTTGAACGAATAGTGCCTTGACCACTACAACGTGGACAAACACCTTGGCTTGCTTCACCTAGTGAAGGGCGTAGGCGCTGGCGCGACATTTCAAGTAAACCAAAGCGTGAAATTTTACCAATTTGAACACGCGCACGATCTGGGCGAGCGGCATCTTTTAAGCGGTTTTCTACTTCACGTTGATGACGTGGAGGAGTCATATCAATAAAGTCGATAACAATTAAACCACCTAAGTCACGTAAACGAAGTTGACGTGCAATTTCATCCGCTGCTTCTAAGTTGGTGTTAAGTGCTGTTTCTTCAATATCGCCGCCTTTTGTTGCTTTAGACGAGTTGATATCGATAGACGTAAGTGCTTCAGTAGGGTCAATAACAATTGAACCGCCTGACGGTAAACGCACTTCACGTTGGAACGCAGACTCAATTTGGCTTTCAATTTGGTAATGCGTAAATAACGGTGTGTCACCTTGATAAAGCTTAACGCGGCTCATAAAGTCAGGACGAAAACGCTCAATGTGCGCTTTAGCTTCTTCAAAAACACGTGGCTTATCAATTAAAATTTCGCCAATGTCACGACGTAAATAGTCGCGAATGGCGCGGAAAATCACGTTGCTTTCTTGGTGAATTAAGAATGGCGCTTTAGCACTGTCTGCCGCTTGTTGAATAGCTTCCCAGTGGACTAATAATGCTTTTAAATCGTAGTTTAATTCTTCAAACGATTTACCAACACCCGCAGTACGTACAATCAAGCCCATACCTTTAGGTAGTTCTAAACGGCTAAGCGACTCTTTAAGTTCAGTTCGCTCATCACCTTCGATACGGCGAGAAATACCGCCAGCGCGAGGGTTATTAGGCATAAGCACTAAGTAGCTGCCGGCAACGCTGATAAAGGTTGTGAGTGCAGCACCTTTTTGGCCACGCTCTTCTTTATCAACTTGTACGATTACTTCTTGACCTTCTTTGATCACGTCGCGAATATTCGGACGACCATGAAAGGTGTAACCTTGCGGGAAGTAAGTGCGAGCAATTTCTTTTAATGGAAGGAAACCATGACGATCAGCACCGTAATCAACAAATGCTGCTTCTAAAGATGGTTCAATGCGTGTGATTTTGCCTTTATAAATATTGGCTTTTTTCTGTTCGTGACCTGGGCTTTCTATATCTAAATCATATAGGCGCTGGCCGTCAACCAGTGCTACGCGCATTTCTTCTTGCTGCGTTGCATTGATTAGCATACGTTTCATAATGTTACTCTACTAGTTTGTGTCGCTGACATGACGATGTTTTTCTCGCCTGTTCAGGTGTTCCTATTTTTAGAATGTGCAGCCTCACGACTGGGTCTTTAACGGAACGGCTCTGTATTTTGGTACGCAGTATTTTAAATGCCGGCAAACAATAGGGTGCTATCACGCTATTAAATTCTAAAGGGATTCAAATGTGTCGGCTGTTTAGCTCAATACTCATTTTATCCAGAAGTTGGCCTGTCATATCAATCTTATTAAATGCATTCATATTAGGTGCGTAGGGCTCTTTAGGTTCAAACCATAGTTTCGTTTTTAAAACTACCGTTATCTATTTTATGAGCAAAAATCGCTACCGATGTTAATGAACGCTTATTTATTAGATTTTTTTAGTTCTAAATAAGCTGCTGTACGGTACTACTACAATATTTGAGCGAATTCTGAACGGCGTGTTTTTTACGCCGTCACTATCAGACAAATTATCTGTTCATTGCTTTTACTATCACATTAAAAATCAATTCATGTTCAAACTTAACCAGCAATATATTACGCGCATTGCCGTTAGTTGTGCGCACGTGTTGACTGGGTATGTATAAAAGCTTTGGAAAACTTAACTCGGATCTGTATGATCGGTTACCCAGAATGTGCATCACGAATGTTTTGTTGTGTTAAAAAGCACCGTTGTTATTTGCAAATACTAAATATTTGCGCTGCTGATTATCCCACTATTATAACCGTGTTAGCAACTAAATTATTTTACTTAAATCAGTGATTAGGCAATGTCAGAAAAAACCGGCTTACAAGTATCTTTTGTCACGATCAACGAAGACCACCTAGGTCAGCGTATTGATAACTTTCTTATTACCCATTTAAAAGGGGTGCCTAAAAGCGCAATTTATAAAATTCTTCGTAAAGGTGAGGTGCGTGTTAATAAAAAACGCATCAAACCTGTGTATAAATTGCAGCTAGACGACGTTATTCGTATACCGCCAATTAGAGTGTCAGAGCGTGAAGAGTTTGTACCCTCAAAACTCGATAAAGTAACGCGCCTCGAAGACGATATATTATTTGAAGATAAATACCTAATTGTTATTAATAAGCCCTCAGGCATGGCTGTGCATGGCGGTAGTGGCTTAAGCTACGGGCTTATTGAAGCATTACGCGTTTTACGCCCAGAAGAGCGTAGCCTTGAGCTTGTGCATCGGTTAGACCGTGATACCTCAGGTTGTTTACTCATTGCTAAGCGACGCTCAGTGCTGACCGCTTTGCATGAGCAATTACGCGAAAAAACCATGGAAAAAATTACTGGGCATTGGTAGAAGGCCAATGGGATTCTAAAACGAAAAATGTAACTGAAGGCTTGCGTAAAAATACCCTTAAATCGGGTGAGCGCGTAGTACGTGTTGATAATACCGAGGGCAAACCGTCGCATACTCGTTTTAAAGTGCTTGAGCGTTTTAACGATTGTTCATTAGTACAGGCATCCCCTGTAACTGGTCGTACTCACCAAATTCGTGTGCATACTCAGTGTCAAGGCCATGCTATTGCCTGTGATGATAAGTACGGCGACCAAGGATTTGATGAGTCAATGCGTAAACGCGGTTTAAACCGCTTATTTCTACACGCGCATGATTTAAGCTTTTACCATCCTAAAAACGAAACCACTATGCGAGTAGAAGCACCGCTTGATAAAGCACTATCAAGTTGTTTAGTAAAACTTAGAGCAGCAAAGGCGTGATCGTAACCCCAATAAAACATTACAAGCTGGTGATTTTTGATTGGGATGGCACCATTATGGATTCAATTAGCAAAATCGTTAATTGCATTCGCAAAAGTGCCCAATCACATAATATTGAGCCGCCAAGCGATACCGCTAGTAAAAATATTATTGGTTTATCGCTTGAAAACGCAATCGTAACCTTGTTTCCTGATCACAGCGAACATCACGAAACGCTTATTGCAGGTTATAAACAGCAATATGCACTTGATACCACCCCAACACCGGTGTTTGATCACGTTACACAGGTACTCACTGAGTTAAAAAATCAAGGCGTAATATTGGCGGTTGCCACAGGTAAAAGCCGAGTAGGACTGGAACGTCTACTGAATGAAAGCCAACTGCGTCACTTTTTTAGTGCTACGCGTACCAGCGACGACGCTAAATCAAAGCCTGCTCCCGATATGCTTTATCAATTGCTTGAAGAGCTAGGGATAAGTGTTGATGAAGCGCTAATGATAGGCGACACCCAAATAGATATGGCAATGGCAAAAGCCGCGGGTATGGATAGAATAGGGGTAACCATGGGTGTGCACAACGCAGCGCAATTAAACGAGTTAACCCCGATTGCAACGGCTGACAACTATCAGCAGTTGCAAAATATATTACTCGGTTAATCAGTTAATTTGCGCTAGGCACTTGAGCTGCTAATACATCAACACCAAACTCAGCCAATAATTGGCTGAGTTTAATGAGTGGTAAACCAATTAAGCTGTTTGGATCATCACCACTGAGCTTTTCAAATAAACAAATACCCAAGCCTTCACTTTTAAAACTTCCAGCACAGTTATAAGGTTGCTCTGCATCGCAATAAGCACTTATTTGCGCCGTTGTTAACGTTTTAAAGGTCACATTGAATGGCTCAATAATGGTTTTGCATTGCTTAGTGTGTATATCGTACACACATAAACCAGTTAAAAAAGTGACTGTTTGCCCACTAAATAAGCTCAATTGCTTTATTGCGTTTTCTTTATTGTGCGGCTTACCTAATATTTGGCTATCAAATACAGCAACTTGGTCGGAGCCAATCGCGAGGCCTTGGTCAAAATGATCGACGGCTGCTGCGGCTTTTAATTCACTGAGGCGCTTAACAAGTGTGCTTGGTGTTTCGTTTTTATGCGGCGTTTCGTCAACATCTGGCGAAAACGTTTCAAACGGCAGATTAAATTTTTGTAATAAAGACTGCCTAAATGGCGAGCTTGAGGCTAATATAAGGGGGTGCTTCATGGCATGTTTTCCTAGCGTAAATCAGATTGAGTTAGGATAAATCAGATCCGTGAGTAAAACACGTGAAAAACAACGTAAAATTGGTTTTTTACTTTGACTAACTTACTAACTATCTATATGATGCAGCCCCTATGCAAAAGGTGAAAATTCCCATCACCCTTCATCCGGGCAAAGCAGCTCAGCATCGTTTAAAGTATGACGGCGTTGTACCGCTTGAGAAACTTCCTCGTTTACGAGGGGTTATCCAGGAAGAAGTAGGTGAAATAGCGGTAAAAATTCATTGCAAAAACGATGAGCAAGGTTTAGTTGTGATTAGTGGCAATTTGTCCACACACGTAACTGTCACTTGTCAACGTTGTAATGGTGATTTAGGGTTGGATTTGGATCAAGACTTTGTGTATTCGCCAGTCGGTTTGGATGCAGAGTCAGATGATCTTCCAGAAAGCTACGACGAAGTAGCACTTGATGAAAATGGTGAAATAGACGTGTTTGAGTTAATCGAAGACGAACTTATTTTAGCAGTGCCATTAGTGCCTACCCACAACGAAGCTTCATGCAGTTATACAGCAGAGCCTGCTAGCTTTGGTGTTTTAAAGGCGGAAGATGATAAACCAAATCCATTTGATATTTTGAAACAACTTAAGAAAGATTCTTAGGAGAAGACTATGGCTGTACAAAAAAGCAAAAAGTCTCGTGCAAGACGCGGCATGCGCCGTTCACACGATGCGATCAGTGGTCCAACTTTAACTGTAGACCAAACATCTGGTGAGACTCATCGTCGTCACCATGTGACTGCAGATGGTTACTACAAAGGCGTTCAAGTAATTTCTAACTAAGAGATTGCTTATATGCTGACTAATCTAACCATAGCGTTAGATATGATGGGGGGCGATTATGGCCCCCGTTCATCTATCCCCGCAGCCGTTCGTGCGGTAAATGCTAATGCCAACTTAAAACTCATTTTATGTGGCAACGAGCAAGTAATAGCTAAACAATTAGAATCACTCGATTCGCTTTCTCATCCCAGATTAATAATTCGCCACTGTAACGATGTTGTTACCAATGCCTGCGAACCCGCTGTTGCTGTACGCTCAAAAAAAGATTCCTCCATGCGAGTTGCCCTTGATTTAGTTAAATCGGGCGAAGCGCAAGCCTGTGTTAGCTCTGGTAATACAGGGGCGCTATTTTTTATGGCGCATTACGTATTAAAAATGCTTCCAGGGGTTAAACGTCCCGCACTGATATCTGCTGTACCTACTGAACGTAAAAATCCTGTTTACTTACTCGACTTAGGCGCTAATGTGCATTGTGATGCGCAAATGCTGTATCAGTTTGGCATTATGGGCTCTGTGGTTGCAGGCCAAGCACTTGGCTGCGATAACCCTAAAGTAAGTTTATTAAATATTGGTGCTGAAGATATAAAAGGCCATGAAGAAATTAAGCAAGCCGCACAATTAATGCAACAAAGCGAGCTGATTAATTATATTGGGTATAGCGAAGGTAGCGATATTTTTTCTGGCAAGGCCGATGTTATCGTCTGTGAAGGCTTTGTCGGTAATGTTGCACTTAAAACCTGCGAAGGCATTGCTAAACTTATCATGAAAAAGTTTACCCGTGCCCTCGAAAAGCACGTCGTTTACAAGTGCATGGCGTTTATGTTGGCGCCAATCATAAAAAAACTCTATAAAAGAGTGAACCCCGACCAGTATAACGGCGCTTCTCTGGTAGGATTGCGCGGTATTGTTGTTAAAAGCCATGGAAATGCCTCAGCTAAAGCATTTCATGCTGCAATCGACGAAGCAGTGAAAGAAGTAGAACGTCAACTTCCAGATAAAATAGCTGCTATTTTCGAAAAAACACATTCTAAAGACACGGCGGTTGAATAACAGTTAACGTGCCGTGTTACACATTATTTATTTTGTTTAATTAAAAGAGCAAACTATGGCACAAAAAATTGCACTTCTTTTTCCAGGTCAAGGCTCGCAAACTGTGGGTATGTTACAAGAGCTACTAGCTAGTTCTGACATAGTAAAAGCCACATTTGCAGAAGCTTCAACCGCACTTGGTTACGACCTAGCAGACCTTGTACTTAACGGTCCAGAAGAAAAACTAAATCAAACACACCGTACTCAGCCTGCACTATTAACCGCAAGCGTTGCTATTTATCGTCATTGGTTGGCTGCAAATCCAGATGCAGACGTCGTTATGGCAGGTCACAGCTTGGGTGAGTACTCAGCTTTGGTATGTAGCGATGTGCTCAGTTTAAGCGAAGCCGTAAAACTGGTTGAAAACCGCGGTTTATACATGCAAGAAGCCGTACCTGCTGGTGTAGGTTCTATGGCTGCAATTATTGGTTTAGGCGACGATGAAATTAAAGCCGCTTGTGCAGCAGCGGCACAAGGTGAAGTGGTTTCTCCAGTAAACTATAACTCGCCTGGTCAGGTTGTTATTGCCGGTCATAAAGATGCAGTTGATAGAGCCTCTGTTGCTTGTAAAGAAGCCGGAGCAAAACGAGCACTGCCATTATCTGTAAGTGTGCCGTCGCATTGTGAACTAATGAAACCAGCCGCAGAAAAATTAGCCGCCGATTTAGCCGCTTTAACATTTAATACACCTAAGTGTGATGTAATTAATAATGTTGATGTAAAAGCTGAAGGTTCAGCAGATGCAATTAAAGAGGCATTAGTGCGCCAGTTATATAGCCCAGTACGTTGGACCGAAACGGTACAGGCATTGGTTGCACAAGGCGTAACACAAAGTTATGAATTTGGTCCTGGTAAAGTACTAACCGGACTTGCAAAACGCATTGATAAAGCGATGGTGTGTGGCTCAGTAAATGACCTTGCATCAATCGATACAGCTAAATAAGAGTATATAATATGAGTAATTTATTTTCTTTAGAGGGCAAAGTTGTCCTGATCACTGGCGCTAGCCGTGGTATTGGTAAAGCTATTGCAAACACATTAGTAGCGCAAGGCGCAAAAGTAGCGGGCACGGCAACAAGCGAGTCGGGTGCGGCTAAAATTAGCGAATACTTAGGTGATAACGGTAAAGGTTATGCGTTAAACGTAACCGATCCTGCGTCAATTGAGGCGACATTAGCGGCAATTAAAGCTGATTTAGGTGATATTGATGTATTAGTAAATAATGCCGGTATTACGCGCGATAATTTATTAATGCGCATGAAAGAAAATGAGTGGGACGATATTATCGACACCAACCTAAGCTCTATCTTCCGTTTATCTAAGGCCGTACTTCGCCCAATGATGAAGAAAAAGAACGGCCGTATCATCAATATCGGCTCTGTAGTGGGAACTATGGGTAATGCGGGTCAAGCTAACTATGCGGCCGCTAAAGCGGGTGTTATCGGCTTTTCTAAGTCACTAGCGCGTGAAGTAGCGTCTCGTGGTATTACTGTTAACGTGGTTGCACCTGGTTTTATTCAAACAGACATGACCGATGATTTGACAGATGAGCAAAAAGCAGCAACGCTTGCAAACGTACCTGCGGGTCGTTTAGGTCAGCCAGATGAGATTGCAGCTGCAGTATGTTATTTAGCATCTGACGCCGCTGCGTATGTATCAGGTGAAACTTTGCATGTAAATGGTGCGATGTACATGGTTTAAGTTCGTAATACGAATTTAATAAACCAAAAATAGTATGCGGGTTTGCTAAAAAACATTGAATTTTTCGCAAACTTGCTTTAAACATACTTGAAATCGCTGTGAAAATAAGCGATAAAAGGTAAAATAAACACTCAACAGGTTTGACCAGCAAATTATTTATGGTCAAAAGATTGAATCAGAGAATTATCGGACGTAAACTACGCCGCAATCTGAAAATAACGCATTGGCGTTTTTAATAAAGGAAAGAAGAATGAGCGATATCCAAGAACGCGTAAAGAAAATTATCATCGAACAGCTAGGTGTTAAAGAAGAAGAAGTTAAAAACGAAGCTTCATTCGTTGATGACCTAGGTGCAGACTCTCTTGATACTGTTGAATTAGTAATGGCTCTTGAAGAAGAGTTTGACACTGAGATCCCAGATGAAGAAGCTGAAAAGATCACTACAGTACAATCTGCAATCGATTACGTTACAGCTCACGCTGAGTAATTAATCGCAAATTAAGGGCAGCATTCGCTGCCTTTAATCTTTATATCCAAACCACCTCAAAGTACATGATTCAATACCAAACCCTCACTCACTATCAGCAATTAAGTTGTTATTGCTCAGCGTTGATTATTGGTTTGAGACTCGCACTTTGAGGTAGCTTGGGTATGATCATCCCCAATACTAATAACATAACTAGCAACAGTAATAGTGTTAACGCTGAAATAAACTAAGCTAAGTTAATTGGTATAATAATAATTCCTTATTGGAGGCAAACCGTGGCTAAACGTCGTGTCGTCGTAACTGGCTTAGGAATGTTGACGCCGCTAGGCAATGATGTGCAATCAACCTGGCAAGGCTTATTAGATGGTAAAAGTGGTATTCAAAATATTACCCACTTTGATACATCAAAATTTGGTACTCACTTCGCTGGTTTAATCAATGATTTTGATGCATCGGCTTATATGTCGCCAAAAGATGCTAAAAAAATGGATTTATTTATCCAGTATGGCATTGCAGCGGGTGTTCAAGCTTTTCAAGATTCTGGCCTCGAAGTCACTGAGCAAAACGCAACACGTATTGGTGTAGCGGTAGGTTCAGGCATTGGTGGCTTAACCCTCATTGAAGAAAACCACATAAAATTATTAAACAGCGGTCCACGTAAGTTATCGCCGTTTTATGTACCGTCTACCATTATTAATATGATCTCGGGTCATTTATCTATAATGCACGGCCTACGCGGTCCTAATATTTCAATTGTGACAGCATGTACTACAGGTCTTCATAATATTGGCCATGCCGCACGTATGATTGCTTATGGCGATGCTGATGCAATGGTGGCCGGTGGCGCAGAAAAAGCGTGTACGCCAATTGGTATGGGTGGCTTTAATGCCGCTCGTGCGCTTTCAACGCGTAATGACGATCCACAAGCAGCGTCTCGCCCGTGGGATAAAGACCGTGATGGTTTCGTACTTTCCGATGGTGCCGGTGTGGTGGTTGTTGAAGAATACGAACACGCTAAAGCACGTGGCGCTAAAATTTATGCAGAGCTTGTTGGTTTTGGCATGAGTGGTGATGCTTATCACATGACCTCACCACCAGAAGATGGCGCAGGTGCCGCTCTGGCAATGGAAAACGCATTAAACGATGCGCAAGTAAATGCAGAGCAAGTTGGTTACATCAACGCACATGGTACGTCTACTCATGCGGGTGACAAAGCCGAAACATCAGCGGTTAAAACCATTTTTGGTGATTCAGCTAAAGATGTGATGGTAAGTTCATCAAAATCTATGATGGGTCACTTACTCGGAGCGGCAGGCTCTGTTGAGTCTATAGTGTCTATTTTATCGTTGACCGAGCAAAAAGTGACGCCAACAATTAACTTAGATAACCCAGACGAAGGCTGTGATTTAGATTACGTACCGCATACAGCACGTGACGCTAAACTTGATTACGCTTTGTGTAACTCATTTGGGTTTGGTGGTACTAATGGCTCGTTACTGTTTAAAAAGGTATAATCTTTTTTAACAACGAATGAGAATAAAAACCCAGTTGTTTAACTGGGTTTTTTTATGTGTAAAAAAATATGCAAACAATAATAACAGCAAGTGAAACCAGTAGCATAAGCACCCGTGATAGGGGCTTAAATTATGGCGATGGCTTTTTTACCACCGCAATGGTTACTGATGGACAAGTTGAGCATTGGGCTTATCATAAAGCACGTTTAATTGAATGTGCGCAGCGTTTGGGCTTTCCTGCACTTGAGTTTACTGCTCTTGAGTCGCAGATCACTCAGCAAGTAGCATCACTGGCGCAAGCGGTTATTAAAATAGTGGTAACGCGAGGCGAGGGCGGGCGAGGCTATGCGCCACCGAGTGAATGCAATTTAAACATTATTGTGAGTGTTTTACCTTATCCAGATCATTACAACAGCCTAACAGATTCGGGAATTAGCTTAGCTATTAGCCCGATTAAGTTGGCCGTTCAACCTCATTTAGCTGGGCTAAAAACCTTAAATAGGCTTGAACAAGTACTGGTCAAAAATGCTCTACAAACCCAGCACAGCGATGATGCGCTAGTGCTTGATTACAACAACAATGTAATAGAAACCTCAGCGGCTAATATTTTTGCAATAAAAAATCATAAAATATTTAGCCCAAGGCTGGATGAATGCGGCATTAAAGGTGTTTTTCTGCAATCTTTATGTGATAAATTAGCGGTTGAGTTTAAAACTGTCGGCGTTGATGAGCTTACCCAAGCAGACGCCGTATTTATATGTAACAGCTTAATGAAAATTGTGCCTGTAAAAAGTATAGACGAGCACTGTTTTGATATTGTGCATAGCCAATCATTACTAAACGAGTTACTAGCCAAGGAGGCTTAGTGTTAAAAGTTATATTATCAGTATTACTACTGGCTTTTTTTAGCTCAGTGATTGGCTACCAGCAATTACAAGCAACCATTGAAACGCCATTAAAGGTGGCGCAGAGCACTCAATTTGAAGTTAAAAAAGGCACCGGCTTTAATAAGTTGTGCCGTCAATGGCAGCAACAACAGTGGCTAGAAGACTGCTGGCGGTTTCAAATATTAGCTAAACTAGACCCTACCTTAACTGACTTAAAAGCGGGTTTGTACGAGTTAAGCGCGGATAGCGTGATCAACAATATAAAAAAATAAACCAAGGCGAGCAAGTTAGCTTTAGTTTTACCATCATTGAAGGCCAAGCACTTAGAGATATATTAAATGCATTAAGTACGGCATCACATTTACAAAACGATTTAAAACTCGAACAACTTGGCGAGCAAATAATCGGTAAGCAAACTCATCTTGAAGGGTGGCTATTTCCTGATACCTATCATTATCATAGTAACGATAATGCGAGTAGTTTATTAAAACGTGCTGCGCAAAAAATGCAGCAAACACTGGCAGATGCATGGCAGCAACGGGCAAGTGATTTACCTTACGACACCGCCTATGAAGCACTGATCATGGCTTCAATAATCGAAAAAGAAACCGCGCTTGCCAGCGAACGCCCGTTAATTGCTTCGGCGTTTATTAACCGCTTAAATACCAATATGCGCTTACAAACCGATCCTACCGTAATATATGGACTAGGCGAAGATTTTGACGGCGATATTAAACGTAAAGACTTGAGAAATTACACCCCGTATAATACCTATCGTATTAACGGATTACCGCCCACACCGATTGCCATGCCCTCCAAAGAAGCCATTTTAGCGGCAGTAAACCCGCCTAAAAGCGAGTATGTTTATTTTGTAGCCAAAGGCGATGGTAGTCATCAGTTTTCAACCACATTAAAACAACATAATGCGGCGGTTAACCGGTATATTTTAAATAAAAAGAATTAGTATTTATGAAACCAAAATTTATAGTTATAGAAGGCCTAGAAGGCGCGGGTAAATCAACCGCTATAGCCCTGTGCCAAGACTTTTTAAACCATCACCATGTTGACTTTATTAATGTACGCGAACCCGGTGGAACACCACTGGCTGAATCGTTACGTACCTTAGTAAAAGCAGAGCACCAAGAAGAAATTGCTTTTGAAACTGAGCTGCTAATTATGTATGCAGCGCGTTCACAGCTAATGCATAATGTGATCAATCCGGCACTAAAGCAAGGGCAGTGGGTATTAGCCGATCGTCACGATCTATCGTCACAGGCCTATCAAGGCGGCGGGCGAGGAATAAGTGCAAATACCTTAGCATCGTTATCGTCTATGGTGTTAAAAGGCTTAAAACCCGATTTAACCATATACCTAGATATTGACCCTGTTATTGGCCTTGAACGTGCAAAAGGTCGCGGCCAGTTAGACAGAATTGAGCAAGAAGCCATTGAGTTTTTTCAGCGCACCCGTATGCGTTACATTGAGCTTGCAAATGATGACGACAGCATAAAAACAGTCGATGCCAACCAAAGCATTGATAAAGTGCATCGTGATATTACCAATGTACTACGCACGTTTTTTTCAGGGTTAAAATAATATGGCATTGCCGTGGCTTAATGAGGTAGAGCAACGCTTAACTCAGAGCTATAAAGCGCAGCGTTTTCATCATGCGCAGCTGTTTTGCGGGCCTATTGGGGTTGGCAAATTTGAGCTAAGTGAGCAACTAGCAAATAGTTTGTTATGCCAAAACACCCAAGCACAGTTAAGTAGTCCAAATAGTGTGTTAAGCCCTTGTGGGCAATGTAAAAGTTGTTCATTAAACTTAGCGGGTACACACCCAGACAAGCGCATTACCCAAGTGGAAGGGCAAAGCATAGGTGTTGATGATATTCGCGGCATAAGCGATTTTATGCATCAGTCTGCGGCGCAAAATGGCAATAAAGTGGCAATTATCGAAAACTGCGAAAAAATGACCACCGCAGCCGCTAATGCGTTATTAAAAACCCTTGAAGAGCCAAGTAATAGTCGGTTTTTAATTTTGACAACCAGCCAAGTGGCGCAATTACCTGCCACTATTTTAAGTCGCTGTGCTAAAACTGAGGTTAAAGTAACCAATAACCAATTAGCACAACAATGGTTAAGTAGTTTGGATGTGCCTAACTATCCGTGGTTGTCGTTATTTTATAGCCAACCACTGCAAGTAAAGCAGTGGCAACAGCAAAATCAGCTTGAAAACATTGATACGCTTTATAAATTTGCAACTGAGTTTAAACAAAGCCATAATTTCAATGCGTTAGTCGACATAATAAATAAACAGCCTGAGCTTGTGCGTATTTTTACCTTATTTTTAAGTGAGCAGCTCAAACAACAGCTGTTAAATGGCATGAGTTTTGAAGCTTACCAAGTTGCTCAGCAAGCGCTGAATGATTTTTTACAGAATAATATACAAATACTTGGGCTAAATTTACCGCTTGCGGTATCACGACTAGCGTATACATTACGTAATCAATAAAAAGGACTAGATATGCAAGAGCTATTAGTAGATATAGACGACCTTGACGAACTATATCGCTGTTATATGCCTTTTTTAAAAAAAGGTGGGTTATTTGTACGCACCAATATGCGCTATGAACCCGGGTATTCACTTGCCTTACGCGTTACCTTGCCTGACGCGCTAGAAGATGACGTGGTAACCGGAAAGGTTACGTGGATCACTCCGCAAGGCGCTCAGAGCTCAAATCCACCAGGGATCGGCATTAGCTTTTTAGATGATAAAACAAACCTAAACGCGAAGATCGAAAAACTGCTGGGGACTATGTTAAACTCCGGCAATCCAACTTATACCATGTAGTAAAAACAGGCCTTATTTTGATTGTAGATTCTCATTGCCATTTAGACCGTCTTGATTTTGATAAACTCGATTTAAACCTAGACCAAGTACTTGATAACGCTCGCGCCAAAAAAGTAGAACATTTTTTATGTGTAAGCGTCACGCTTGATCAATTCCCCAATATGCTAGAGCAAATAAAACATCACAACGACGTGTCTGCGTCATGTGGCGTGCACCCGCTCGATCAAAAAGACGCGCTTAATAAACAGCAATTAATTAACTTAGCCTCACACGACAAAGTAGTGGCGATTGGCGAAACTGGGCTCGATTATTACTACGCAAAAGACACCCATGCCGTACAACAAGCGAGCTTTGTTGGCCATATTGAGGTGGCAAATGAATTACAAAAGCCACTTATTATTCATACCCGTGACGCCCGTGCCGACACCATTAACTTAATGCGTGAACACAAAGCAGAAAATTGCGGCGGGGTACTGCATTGTTTCACCGAAGATTGGGATATGGCCAAAAAAGCCATTGATATGGGTTTTTATATTTCTATTTCAGGCATTGTGACCTTTAAAAATGCGGTAGAGCTTAAAGAGGTGGTAAAGCAAATCCCTCTCGATCGACTGCTTATAGAAACCGACTCGCCGTATTTAGCGCCAGTACCGTACCGTGGTAAAACCAACCAGCCAGCGTATGTTGAAGACGTGGCTTATTACATTAGTGAACTCAAAGGCATTAGCTTTAACGAGTTGGCAAAAGCCACCACTGATAATTTTTACTCTTTATTTAAATTAGCAGCTAAAGGCTAACCTCATGACAACTCTCTCGGTGCAACACCCGCTATTACTTATGGGGCCCATGGTGCGCCGAGCAGAAAAAACCGCACTCTGTATTCAGTTTGCTACTGCAAAGCCAGTAAATTGCCGTATAGAGCTAATTGGTCACGAATGTTACAGCGAACAAGACACCATAAGGCTTGGGGAATATTTATTCTTACAGTTTGTGGTTATTAAACCCATAAACAGCCAATTCCCACGCGATACCTTATTACCTTACCAGCTATTTTTTGATGACAGCCCGGTTGATTTATCTGCGTTTAGCTTTAACAATCAGCCATTACCTGAATTTGTGATCCCCAAAAAGTTGACGCAAATACTACATGGCTCGTGTCGTAATGCGCATCACCCTGCAAAAGACAGCCTAGTAAGTTCAAGCCATTGGCAAGCTGTACAACGAAGTAATGAGCAGCAGGGGGCACAGTTATTATTGCTTTCGGGCGATCAGGTATACGCCGACGATGTAGCAGGGCCTATGTTATTAGCAATACATCAGCTGATTAAACACTTAGGCATATATAAAGAACAGCCACTTAATTTAGATTTACCCGCTGATATTGCAGAGCAACTATATGGTCGCCATTACTTGTTGCCGACTACCTCATGGAAAAAGCGTTCTAAATTAGGCATTGGCTATTGGTTAAAAAAGGACGAACCGCATTTTTCCAGTGTTAAAGCTTATAATCATCTGATTCATTTTGAAGAGTTCGTAGCGCTGTATTTACTCAATTTTAGTAGCCAAGCATGGCAATACATTGACCTAAATAACTTAAGTTACTCAGGTGGTAACGAAAAAAATCAAACGCTATTTAATGCAGAAAAAACCGCATTAATTGACTATGCACAAGGTTTAGCAGAGGTAGAGCGGTTATTTTCTAATGTATCTACCTTAATGATGTTTGATGATCATGATGTAACCGATGATTGGAACCTAACCGCAGGTTGGGAGCAAGCCATTAACCAAAACCCTAGCAGCAAGCGTATTGTAAATAATGGCTTAGCAAGCTATTGGCTGTTTCAAGGAATGGGTAACGACGCACTACATAAAACCGGATCGTTACTTAGCCCCTTTAACGACTGTTTAGCTGGTGATAAGCAGTGGCAATTTAAAAGCTTTGATAAGCACCTGAACGACTTTAGCCATTGGCATTATGAGCTAATGACCATTCCTAAAGTGGTGGTGCTCGATACCCGTACGCATCGCTGGCGTAACGAGCAAAACTTTAATGAACCTTCAGGCTTACTCGATTGGGAGCGCCTCACAGAGCTTGAAGAAAGCCTATTAAGCCATGACCAAGTAATTATTGTATCGCCCGCTCCCGTGTTTGGGGTTAAATCGATAGAGGCAATTCAAGCGTTGTTTAATATGTGTGGGCAACCACTGATGGTTGATGTAGAAAACTGGATGGCGCACGAAGGCTCAGCCAAAAAGCTACTCAATACTTTTAGACGCACCGACACCCCAAATGAAACACTGATATTATCGGGCGACGTACACTATTCATTTTGTTTTTCGGTGCAAAAGCGTTTTGGCGATCATCCCAACAGAATTTGGCAACTGACTGCAAGTGGCATTAAAAATGAGTTTCCGCGAAAGCTAATAAATGTACTCGACAAGCTCGACTCTATTTTATACGGCCCTAAAAGCCCACTTAACTTTTTTACCAAACGCTGGCACATGGAAGTAGATAAACACCAAACCAAAGGCAAAGGACAAAAGTACCTAGTAAGCGATTCAGCCATTAGCTTAGTCACGCTTGAAGCGGGAAATTTAGCAAGGTACCAATTAATCCACGGCGACGGCCACACCACCGAATTTGATTTAGAAGAACAGTAATTTAAATACAGGTATTAGATAGTTGACATCATTTGTATACGCAGGGCTTGCTCGAGTTAGAAGCAAAGCTACCCTTTATGTATAACTCAATTAACACTCCAGTTATGTAAGCTTTTTCCAAGACAAAAAAAGACCCAGAGCTATAAGGAACTCTGGGTTATAGAGGGGCTCATATGTGAGCCCTGCGCTAACTAAAGACACTTTCAGATTCTTAGGGAGAAGAAGAAAGTTATTTAAGTATAGTCAAAAGCTTCAAAAACACATACTTTTGTTTGTTTTTTATACTGCAATAATTACAGTGGGTTACAATTGTTATGCACATCTTTATTACACTTAAGCTAGGGTTTACTCCCAGTTTATTAACTGCGTATTTTGCACTAAATCTCGAGGTAGTGAGTTTTTAACCTTATTTTTTTGCCATTTACCTAAGCCAATCGGGCAATCACATAAAGTTAATATTACTTCACCCGTTGCCTTAACAACGTCATCCAAACGAATGTCTTTGCCATTAAAGTAATCGCTGGCTTGTTGATTGGTTAATTCCAGTACATTACTTTTACATTGCTTACCAAATACGGTGGCAAACTCGTGAGCGAGGCGCACGCCGTTTTTATGAATAACGCCTACCTGAATACCTAACCGCGCGTATTTTATTTTATTTTGTACCGCTTCAAATTCATTTGGGAACAGCCAAAGCTCTTTGTCGCGCTGCATTAAAGTACCTGGCAGGCTTGTTAAACCAAATTGCTTTTTGAGGGAGCTCATAAACGCATCTTGCTGTTTACTGTCAAAGTGGTTAAACGGGAATGCCCCTTTTTTCACTTTAATGTTTTGGTTTTCGCAGCTGCTGTGCTTTTTAAATTTAGCAATAAAAAAGCCTTCACTATCGAAGGTTTGCGGCCATACATGCAAATAGCCTTGCTCAGTGGTGGCCTTTTCGGCCCCAGGGAAAAGGTCATTTAAAGGCTCTGGCGTAATGTATTCGCCAAATTCCTCCAGCAATGCATCACACACTTGTTGGTTTTCGAGAGGGGTTAATGTACAGGTTGAATAGACCAGTGTACCGCCAGGTTTAAGTGCATAAAATGCGCTTTTAATCAGATCTTTTTGTACTTGGGCAATAGTAATGTTTGATTCGATAGACCAATTTTTTAGTGCATCACTGTCTTTACGAACCGTGCCTTCACCCGAGCAGGGGGCATCAAGCAAAATACTATCAAAGCATTCAAACATGTAATTACCAAATACCACGCCATCAAAATGCGATAACGCACAATTACCAACCCCCATTCGCTTTAGCGTGGCACTGAGTACTTTTAAGCGCGATGACGACAGCTCATTTGCAACCAAAACACCTTGATTGTTCATTAGTGCAGCTAGTTGTGAGGTTTTAGAACCCGGTGCAGAGGCCATATCGAGTACTGTGTTACTGGTTTTAAGGCTGTGCTTTAATGCCATTGGCGGCAACATTGAGCTTGCCTCTTGTACGTACATTGCGCCACTTAAATGTAAATCGGTATTGCCCAGCGCTAAATTTTGCTCTTCATCATTTGGGCGCTCAAGCCAAAAACCTTCATCGCACCAGGGTATGGCAGTGAGTTGCCAATTTTTTTGAGCTGCGTGGCGTTTAAATTCTTCAACACTCATTTTTAAAGTATTAACGCGAACAGACTTACGTAAAGGTCGACGACAGGCATTTAAAAAATCATCTAATGTAAGGTGATCAGGCAGATAAGTTTTTACGTCGTCAATAAATTGCTCTGGGATATAAGTGTTAGCGTCCACGATTTGGCTCATACAATAAAATTAAAGCCGGATAATAGCATTTTTAACGCTTTTTTTCAGTGTTAAAAATGAAAGAGTAACCCTTTTAAAGTGTCGACACCTTATTCAGTAAAGCGGTTTAAACACTATTTTTTATTATACTTTTAGCTAATGCTGTCGACAATATGGTGGTTTTTTATTCATTTTCAGTGTTTTCAGGGTTGACAGTGTAGGTTAATAAGCACATAGTTAAACCATAAATTGTCGACAATATAAAAATACTTTATGACACATCACTTTTTAAACGACACCGCAGTAACAACCGCTTCCGATAAAGTGTTTGTAGATATGCGCCGCGAGATAGTAGAAGGCAGCATTGCACAAGGCAGTAAAATATCAGAGCCAGAACTGGCAAAGCGTTATGGTGTAAGCCGTGCAACCCTTAGAGAGGCATTAAACTGTTTAGAAAGTTGTTATTTAGTTGAGCGCAAAGCCAATATAGGTTGTCGTGTTGTTGCATTAACCGCAGAGCGTTTAATTGAGGTGTATCAGGTGCGCAGTGCCCTTGAAGGACTTGCATGTAGGTTAGCTGCCGACAATATGGCAGCCGATGAAGTACAAAGCTTGAAACAATTACTTAATCAGCATTTGCAAACTCAGCGTGTTAAAGAAGGTGAGTCGTACTATCAAGAAGCAGGCGACTTAGACTTTCATTATCGAATCATCAAAGGCAGTAAAAACGCTCATTTAATACATTTGTTATGCCACGACCTGTACCAGTTAATAAGAATGTACCGTGTACAAATGGGTATGGTTGGGCCACGCGTATCGAAAGCGTTTGACGAACATTTAGCGATTATAAACGCCATAGAAAACCATGATGGTGAGCTGGCCGAAATGCTAATGAAGCGCCATATAAGCGCTTCTCAAGCGAATATACAAACAAAATTTGATGGATATCAATCAGTACAAGCCACTCAAAATGAAATGGCTAACTAGGGTCTGTTGACCTTTGCGGATTAAACCCTGAAAGGTCAATAGACCCTAATACAGATGTCACATTTTTAAAAAATACTAAGCTGCCAAAGAGCAGCCCCGTTCAAAGTTAGGAGAAGGTAATGTCAGCAGGATTAAAATTTAAACAGGCAATTGCAAATAACCACCCGTTACAGGTTGTGGGTACTATAAACGCGTATACCGCGATGATGGCTGAAAAAATGGGTCATCAAGCTATTTACTTGTCGGGGGCGGGTGTGGCTAATGCCTCATTTGGTATGCCAGATTTAGGCATGACCAGCCTTGATAACGTACTTGAAGATATTCGCCGTATTACCGGTGCGAGCGATTTACCATTATTAGTTGATGCCGATACAGGTTGGGGCGGGGCGTTTAATATTGCCCGTACCGTTAAAGAAATGACCAAAGCGGGTGCAGCAGGCTTTCATATTGAAGACCAAGTAGCGCAAAAGCGTTGTGGCCATCGTCCTAATAAAGAAATCGTTACCCAAGCTGAAATGGTTGACCGTATTAAAGCCGCAGTAGATGCAAAAACCGATAGCGATTTTTACATTATGGCGCGTACTGATGCATTTCAAAAAGAAGGCTTAAACGCAGCAATAGACCGTGCAGCAGCTTGTGTTGAAGCGGGTGCCGATGCCATTTTTGCAGAAGCCGTTCATGACCTTGCTGATTACCAAGCATTTAGCAAAGCGATTAATGTGCCGATTTTAGCCAACATTACCGAGTTTGGCCAAACCCCAATTTACACCAAAGAGCAGTTAAGCGATGTAGGTGTAGAAATGGTGCTTTACCCATTAAGTGCCTTTAGAGCAATGAACAAAGCGGCGCTTAATGTGTATTCGGCTATTTTGAATGAAGGGTCGCAACAAAGCCAAATTGAAAACATGCAAACGCGTGCAGAGCTTTACGACTTTTTAGATTATCACTCGTACGAAAACACGCTAGATAACCTTTTTTCAGCAAAATCTGACAAATAATAAAAAATTCAACAGGAGACAAATCATGGTAGATAAAGCATTAGGTGGCGCAGGCTTACGTGGCCAAGTAGCAGGACAAACAGCATTATGTACAGTAGGGCAAACAGGCTCAGGTTTAACTTACTGTGGTTACGACATTAGCGAACTGGCTGAAAAAGCGCAGTTTGAAGAAGTGTCGTTTTTACTTTCTCGCGGCGAGTTACCAACATCAAGTGAATTGGCAGAGTACAAAGCTAAACTTAAAAGTTTACGCGGTTTACCAGAGGCACTAAAAACAGTGCTTGAGAACATTCCTAAAGACGCACACCCAATGGATGTAATGCGTACAGGCTGTTCTATGTTAGGTAACCTTGAAATGGAAAACGACTTTAGCGAAGCAAACGATGCGATTGATCGCATGGTGGCAATTTTTCCAAGTATTATTTGTTATTGGTATCGTTTTACCCATGACGGTGTTCGCATTGAAACACAAACTGATGATGATTCAGTAGGCGCACACTTTTTAACGCTATTACACGATAAAGCGCCAAGTGAATTATTTGCACAAGTGATGAATGTATCACTAATTTTGTACGCAGAGCATGAGTTTAATGCCTCTACCTTTACCGGTCGTGTGTGTGCGTCAACGCTTTCTGATATTCACTCATGTGTTACTGGTGCAATTGGTACCTTACGTGGCCCACTGCATGGTGGTGCAAACGAAGCCGCAATGGATATGATTGAAAGCTTTAGTAGTGCTGATCAAGCTGAAGACGCGCTTATGGGCATGCTTGAGCGTAAAGATAAAATTATGGGCTTTGGTCACGCTATTTACCGTGAGTCGGATCCGCGTAATGTAATTATTAAAAAATGGTCTGAAAAATTAGCGGCAGAAGTGGGTGACGATGTACTTTACCCGGTATCAGTTCGCTGTGAAGAAGTAATGTGGCGTGAGAAGAAGTTATTCTGTAATGCTGACTTTTTCCATGCATCGGCGTATCACTTTATGGGTATTCCTACTAAGTTGTTTACGCCTATCTTTGTAATGAGCCGTGTAACCGGTTGGACAGCTCACGTAAAAGAGCAGCGCGCAAATAACCGTATTATTCGCCCAAGTGCTGATTACACAGGGCCAGATGCGCGTAGCTACACGCCAATTGAATCAAGAGGCTAATTAGTTAGCGTTTAAGGTGAGCCTAGCTCACCTTTTATTGTTTATAGCGCTGATGATTACTCATTTTAGCGCTTTTACCTTGTTCATCCCCGTCACCAAATTAGCGAATTTATTATGACCATTATTAATAACACCCAATACCGTAAGCCATTACCAGGCTCAAATGTAGATTATTACGATACCCAAGCCGCGGTAGATGCCATTAAACCGGGCGCTTACGCCACACTGCCTTACAGTTCGCGTGTTTTTGCCGAAAACTTAGTGCGCCGCTGTGAGCCTGATATGTTAACCGATGCGCTTAGCCAAATTATTGAGCGCAAGCAGGATTTAGACTTTCCGTGGTATCCGGCACGCGTTGTATGTCACGATATTTTAGGGCAAACCGCTTTAGTTGATTTAGCGGGCCTGCGCGATGCTATTGCTGCAAAAGGCGGCGATCCTGCAAAAGTAAATCCGGTTGTACCGACTCAACTGATTGTTGACCACTCATTAGCTGTTGAGCACGCAGGTTTTGATCCCGATGCATTTGAAAAAAACCGCGCCATTGAAGATAGACGCAACGATGACCGTTTTCATTTTATAAACTGGACCAAAACCGCGTTTAAAAATATTGATGTGATCCCACCGGGTAATGGCATCATGCATCAAATTAACCTTGAAAAAATGTCACCGGTCATTCAAAATCGTGACGGTATTGCATTCCCAGACACGCTAGTAGGTACCGACAGCCATACACCGCATGTTGATGCATTAGGTGTTATTGCTGTTGGCGTAGGCGGCCTGGAAGCCGAAAGTGTAATGCTAGGGCGCGCATCGTACATTCGTTTACCCGATATTGTGGGTGTAGAGCTTACCGGTAAACGCCAACCGGGTATAACTGCAACCGATATTGTATTGGCTATTACCGAATTTTTACGTGAGCAACGAGTGGTATCGACTTACCTCGAGTTTTACGGTGAAGGGGCTGATGCACTAACCCTGGGTGACAGAGCAACTATTTCGAACATGACTCCGGAATTTGGCGCAACCGCGGCTATGTTCTACATCGACGATAAAACGATTGATTACTTACGTTTAACAGGTCGCGATGAAGAGCAAATTGCACTAGTAGAAAACTACGCTAAAACAGCAGGGCTATGGAGCGACAGCTTAAAAACAGCGCATTACGATCGTGTACTTAAATTTGATTTATCAAGTGTAGGGCGCAACATTGCAGGGCCTTCAAATCCGCATCGTCGTGTATCTACTAGCGATTTAGCGGCGCAAGGTATTTCGGGTGTTGTTGAAAACGAAGAAGGTTTAATGCCAGATGGCGCCTGTATTATTGCCGCGATTACTAGCTGTACTAATACCAGTAATCCGCGCAATGTGATTGCTGCAGGTTTGTTAGCCCGTAACGCCAATGCAAAAGGTTTAATGCGTAAACCTTGGGTTAAAACCTCATTGGCGCCGGGTTCAAAAGCAGTGCAATCGTACCTTGAGGATGCAAAATTATTACCAGAACTAGAACAACTTGGTTTTGGTATTGTGGGTTTTGCCTGTACTACCTGTAACGGCATGAGTGGTGCACTAGACCCTAAAATTCAACAAGAAGTGATTGACCGCGACCTATACGCAACGGCTGTGCTTTCGGGCAACCGAAATTTTGATGGCCGAATTCATCCTTATGCTAAGCAAGCATTTTTAGCGTCTCCACCGCTTGTGGTTGCTTATGCAATTGCCGGTACCATCCGTTTTGATATAGAAAAAGATATCCTTGGTAAAGATCAGCAAGGTAACGATGTAACCTTAAAAGATTTATGGCCATCTGATGAAGAAATAGATGCAGTGATCAAGCAAAGTGTTAAGCCTGAGCAGTTTAGAAAAGTATACGAGCCAATGTTTAACTTAACCGTTGATTACGGCGAAGATAACGACCCATTATACGATTGGCGTCCAGAAAGCACCTATATTCGCCGCCCTCCTTATTGGGAAGGGGCATTAGCAGGTGAGCGCAGCATGAGTGGTATGCGTGCATTAGCGGTACTGGGCGATAACATTACAACCGATCATTTATCACCTTCTAATGCGATTATGGCAAGTAGCGCTGCAGGTGAATACTTAACTAAAATGAACGTACCAGAAGAAGACTTTAACTCGTATGCTACCCACCGAGGCGATCACTTAACCGCGCAGCGCGCTACATTTGCAAACCCTAAACTATTGAACGAAATGGTATTGGATGAAAACGGCGAAGTGAAGCAAGGTTCGTACGCGCGCATAGAGCCTGAGGGTAAAAACACGCGTATGTGGGAAGCCATCGAAACCTACATGCAACGTAAGCAACCGCTCATTATTGTTGCAGGTGCTGACTATGGTCAAGGTTCGTCTCGCGATTGGGCAGCAAAGGGCGTAAGGCTTGCAGGTGTTCAGGTTATTGCAGCTGAAGGGTTTGAGCGTATTCACCGTACTAATCTCATTGGTATGGGTGTGCTACCACTGGAATTTGCTGCAGGTACAACCCGCAAAACACTTAACCTAGATGGTAGCGAAAGCTATGATGTAAAAGGCGAACCAGCACCAGGGGCAACTTTAGAATTAGTGATCACCCGTAAAAATGGTGAAGTAGTCACTGTGCCAATGAAATGCCGATTAGATACGCAAGAAGAGCTTTCTATTTATGCTGCAGGCGGTGTATTGCAACGCTTTGCACAAGACTTTTTAGAAGCAACGCAAGCATCATAAGGATATAAAACAGATGTTTAAACCACAAATTAAAGTGCCAGCGACCTATATGCGTGGCGGCACCAGTAAAGGCGTGTTTTTTAATTTAACCGATTTACCCGCACCTGCCCAAGTGGCAGGTGAGGCGCGCGATAACTTATTACTGCGCGTTATTGGTAGCCCCGATCCTTATGGTAAACAAACTGATGGTATGGGTGGCGCAACCTCAAGCACTAGTAAAACCGTTATTTTAAGTAAAAGTGAACAGCCCGATCATGATGTTGATTATTTATTTGGGCAAGTTGCTATCGATAAGCCATTCGTTGATTGGAGTGGTAACTGCGGCAATTTAACCTCTGCTGTGGGCGCATTTGCCATTAGCAATGGTTTAGTTGATAAAAGCAGAGTGCCTGATAATGGTATTGCTATTGTGCGTGTATGGCAGGCGAACATTAAAAAAAGCATTTTAGTGCATGTACCAATGAGCAACGCTCAAGTACAAGAAACCGGTGACTTTGAGTTAGATGGTGTTACCTTTCCTGCTGCTGAAGTAAAGCTGGAATTTATTGACCCTGCTGATGGTGATGGTGCGTTATTCCCAACAGGCAATGTGGTAGATGACTTAGAAGTGCCAGGCGTGGGCACGTTAAAAGCAACCATGATCAATGCCGGTATTCCGACTATTTTTGTAAATGCAGCGGATATTGGTTACACCGGTACAGAGCTGCAAGATGATATTAATAGCGATAATGCGGCGTTAACTATGCTTGAAAGCATTCGTGCCCATGGCGCGGTAAAAATGGGCTTAATTAAGAATATTAATGAAGCGCAAGCACGCCAACATACACCTAAAGTGGCTTTTGTTGCTCCAGCAAAAGACTACACAGCCTCAAGTGGTAAGCACATCAATGCCAGCGATATAAGTATATTGGTTCGTGCCATGTCGATGGGTAAGTTACATCATGCCATGATGGGCACTGCCGCGGTTGCTATTGGTACAGCGGCCGCGATAGAAGGCACCTTAGTTAATGCTGCCGCTGGTGGCGGAGCCATTAATGAAGTTAATTTTGGTCACCCTTCTGGCACATTAAAAGTGGGTGCAGAGGCGGTTGTTACACATGGCCAATGGCAGGTTAGCAAAGCTAGTATGAGCCGCAGCGCTCGTGTATTAATGGAAGGTGTCGTACGAACCCCACTTATTCAATTGTAATATATTTTTTATTATTCTTCTTAAAATGCCAATCAGGTTTACCGATTGGCATCCTACACTTTAAGTTTTAAAGGCACCAAACACTTAAACTCAAGCCTTAATTTCCCCCCCTTAAATACGTTAAATAAAGTTTGTTAGTTCTCAAGCTCTAATTTACCCACTATTAAAATCTCTACTTTTATAAATAAGCTTTTAAATACTCAGTGTTTGTTTTTTTTGCTTTATATCCCTGAGTCACTTGAAGAATAAGATTAACAGACTAGATTATATCTAGGGTATGTTTTTCTGTTAATAAAATGTTTTTGATTGTGTTTTATATAGCGCTAAAGTATTGAGTAAAAAATAAATCTTTATGCTCGTTGTTTCTTTGATTTACGCATAACACTATCTGCTTTAGGATTTTATTATCATTTATCAATATATTAGAGAGCTTAGATTTTCTCTAAAGGATGTACATTACTAATAAATCTATTACTCGTAATAGGCTATCAAGGAGAAATAAATGACAAAGCGCATAATCAAAGTCACACCG
>NZ_BADW01000157.1:0-295 GCF_000241165.1 Pseudoalteromonas sp. BSi20439 | reverse complement strand
GTGTAATTGTCGCTGCTCTACTGCGTACTTATCACTTACACGGCGATTACGGCGAGCAACAATGTCTGCAACAAACGATTCATAGACTTCTCTTGTCTGAAAGTCATAACTACCACGGATTTTTAATGCTTGCTCCAGTTGCGATTTAAGATGCCCATGAGGGCTCTCAATAGCCCCATTTTCATGCGCAATACCGCGGTTATTACGGGTCGCTTTAAAGCCATAATGGATAACTAGCTCATTAAAGCGCTCTGTAAAATCATTATCATTAGTATGATTACGATAGGCGGCACTG
>NZ_BADW01000158.1:0-5503 GCF_000241165.1 Pseudoalteromonas sp. BSi20439 | reverse complement strand
TCTTCTCTGTGTTCAAATAATTTTTAAGGATTTATTCACAAAGAGGTTATGAGACGCTGCGCTTTTAGAGGAAATAAAAAGCCAAATATTATTCTGTAGCAGCGATTTTATATCGCGTATTTATAGGCATTTGTATTTTACCCGCGCCTCGCCGCTCTAAGCCCGCGGCCTTCTCATTCCCGCTTTGTGGTTCATAAAAGCGTCAATTAATAGATGACTACTTAATCAGTCATTAACCCACTAATGACTGCTTTATTAGCCTTTAACTTATAGAGGGTATTACGCTTTCTAAGCGTTTTATGTCAATATCACTGATATTAGCAAAACGTTTAAAGTGCGTTGCCCACTGGCGAGTATAACTCTCAACCTCGGCAATTATTTTTGTTGCTTGAGCCTTGTTGAGGCCGAAGCGTTTGGCTTGCGACAGTAAATTATCGATACTAGCATATCGGCCATCATCACCAAGCCCTATGCCATGCTGCTTTGAGTTATTAATAGGGGTGATATCATAAGCGGGGCTCATACGCCACGTTTGCCCTGCAAAGTGATACAAAAATGCATGATTTCGGCTGTGATCATCAGTATTACCAATAAATACGTTAAATACCATTCGCTTGTAGAGCTCTGTAGCATCAGCAGCGAACTCACCTGTGTGGTGGCGAATAAATTCAGCCAGTTCACCGTAGCTATAGTATGTTGCTAAGTCGTTTATCGCGACTTTTGGTTTTTGTAATAAGCTATTGGCGCTTAAAAAGTGATGAGTTGGTAAGTCATCGCTTACATCAAAACGTTCAACTAACAGAACATCGCCATTTTCTGTTTCATGAATACGGGTATTTGCAGTGCGAATCCCTAATTCATTAGCCATACACATAGCGCCATGCTCAGCCCTAGCTAAATTAAACAAATCGTCTTGACGATTAAACTTTGCCAAATAAAGTTTTTGGTCAATTTTCACAGAGGTTTTAGGTCTTGCTCCCCCCATACTTTGACCAAATTCAAAGGCTTTTTTTGCTTCCTGTGAAATCGCTTTATTGGCGAGCAAATCGTCCTTTGCTTGATCTAACAAGGCTAAATCGGCTAATGTATTTTTATTCGCTTTATGTTTTGATGCGCTGCGCGACAAACTAAATACCAAGGCGCCAACACCATACCCAGACCCTGCGAGTAAAAATTCTAGCTCATTTTTTGGTTTGGTATTATGCAGCGACAGTATAAGCTTACGCCCCCACGAATCAGCTCCCGCATCACTTAACACCCCAAACACACCTTTATTGGCAGAATAACTAACGATGCCAGGCTGTAGTGGTAAATGTAGCGGATCGAGCGCAAACGCATCAGAGCGCGCAAGGTAACTTTTACCATAATTAAACTCACCTCGGCCTGTTTGTGTATTTAACTTAAAAAAACCACAAATTACCGGGCTGTCTTCTAAACCGTCAATAAATACATAAGCTTCAGAAGTCATCGTTAATCACCTGAGTTTTATTGCTTTTACGCTGTCTTGCATTATAACCGCCCACATCTGCGGCAAGCTCGTTAATTTCATCCAGCAATGAGCCTTGCAATTGAAGAACAACAAGGGCTTCAAACAATATATCGCTTTTTACTACCTCCCCTTGCTCAAGCTTTTGTACCGTGGAGCGAGATACACCAATCATTTTAGCGAACGTGCTCTGGGTATAAAGTAAAGTACGATGCTGGCGAATTAAATCACCCAATCGACGCGCCAGTTTTAATGCTTGTTCAGATCTCATAAATGACTACCTAATCGGTCATTAATATACTAATGATTAGTTTAGCGGTATTTAATATGATTGCAATATTATTTAAATAGATACGAAATGAGTTTCGAGCTTCGGGTAACGAGCCGCGAGCGACGGGCTATAAATTCAGACTAGCCCCTAGCGCCTAGAACCTTTTACCTATTCCCACCATAATCGTTAAGCTTGCTGACGCGAAAAGCACCGCTTTTAAATTAGGTTACTTTCACGCCATTATTCGCCTCAAAAAATGAGGCGAATATCATACTTAATTGCCTCACTGTGTGTCATCGTGTTGAAATAGTAGGGCTTTGAATTACAAAAAAAGCTTTAAGCTTTTTAAAGTCATTTGGCTATTTTATAACGAGTACTGCGACCGCCCGCTGAGGTTTTCTTTATATAATCCAGTGTTTGTAAATCTGATAAGTGGCGCGTCGCCGTCGCGCGACTTACCTTAGCCACTTTTTGATACTGACTCGCACTGATGCCCTGCTCAAATTGGCCATCAAGTAATTTATTAAGCACTTTTACTTGTTGTTCATTTAGTCTAGTTTGATCTTTTTTAAACCAATAATTAGTTTTTGCGACAGTTTGCTCAATATTCTTCAGGGTAGATTCAATTGCTTTATTGAGCGTATTTAAAAACCAGGTAATCCACTGTGTAATGCACAAATCACCACGCTGTGTTGCCTCTAAGACCTCATAATAGCCTTTTCTATCTTCTAAAATTGCCACCGACATCGCATAGAACCGTATCGACTCTTTATGCTCTTGAGCAAGCGCTAAATCTGTAATAAGGCGCGTAATACGCCCGTTACCATCTTCAAGTGGGTGTAAGGTTACAAACCACAAATGAGCGATAGCAGCACGAATAAAAGGGTCTTCGTGTCGATCATTATAACCTGCATTAAACCAATTAAAAAAAATAGCGAGTTCGTTTTCGATAACATCTCTTGGTGGAGCAGTAAAATGTAATACGGGTCTATCTAATCGCCCTGATACAACTTGCATTGGCTCGTTGCCACGTAATTGACCGCCCGCAATTTGAGTAAATAATCCTTGTTCACCTGCAAACAATAAACGATGCCAATTCAACACACGTTCTAAATCAAGCGGTGTATCGGTGTTATTAATTGCATCCAACATGATCTCTGCAAGATTATCGCTTTGCAATGTGGTTGGATAAGGCTGCTCATCAATGTGGAGTTTTTTAGCTAGTGACGAACGCACAGAAAATGCATTAAGCTTCTCCCCCTCAATGGCACTTGAATGAATTATATTAGCCAATAAAGTGTCAAGCGCTTGCTGTTTTTGCTGCGTACTTTGCCCATCCATGCGACCAACGAGCACACCTTGGTTAAAACAAAGCTCTCTCAACAACGGCGCAAGCTGTTTTTCATCCCACGTAAAGTTCGGCCAATCTTGTTGTTGCCATATCCACATAAGCGTTTGCCCTCAAGGTAAGTAGCTTCAGTCTATATGATTTAATCGCCTCACACAATGAGGCAATTAACACACTTAATTGCCTCATTGTGGAGTTTGTGGACTTGTGCAAACCCTAGCGTCCTTTACAATTAACTTAGAGCGTTTGACCTTTCGTTTCAGCGCAGCGTCTCTTAATCTCTTTGTGAATAAATCACTTAAAACCATATTTGCACAAAGAGAGGTAATGAGAGTAAATGAGAAGACAGCGAGCTTCGGGTGACAAGCCGCGAGCAACGGGCTATAAATTCAGCCTAGCGCCTTTAACCTTAAACCTTTTACCTATTCCCACCGTAGGCGTTAAGCTTGCTGACGTGAAAAGCGTAGCTTTTAATGGCTCGAAACCCGCAACTCGATACTCGTCGCCTTTGAGCAAAGTTATTCAAAAATATTCCTGATATTTTTGTTGGTTATTCGTCACCTCTCGGCGCTCTGAGCATTAGTGTGTGGTGATTGTGAAAATACAGCGCTTTTTAAATTTGATGGTTAAAGCTCAATATCATTCAAAACAATCTTACAAAATGATTTGAATACATCAAATGCTTCTTGCCACACCAGTTTATGACTACCATAAACCATTGGAACAACATATTCATTAAAACGCGTTTCATAGAGTGAGTTCGCTTGCAATACACCTAAGGCAAACTTAAGTTCAATAATCGGTTCTGCCATAAATTCTAAATGCTGGTTACCGTAACGGGTAATATCTTCTGCTATGACTTTTTTGACTAAAGGCACCACACCTGATGCATCCGCCAACCCAGCGTGTTGAATATAATACGTATCATAAACATGGCGAATTAGCGCAGGATCATCGTCTCTTCTATTATCACGTGCAAAGCTCGCTGTGCGCCTAAGCATAGACACTAACTTTTCAGCTTGTGTACTCTCAATACTAGAAAAGTCCATCAGCGGCACTTCTGGTGCCTGTTGAGTTACCTCGTTCACTAAAGAAGATATATTGCGGCTTTGTACATTATCAAAAAGTAACGTTTCAATAAGCTCTAATTTAATAAACGGTCGTAAGCATGGGGCTTTTGAATGGGCTTGAGGATAGCGAATATCAATTTGTTGATATCGATATTCATCAAAAACAGTTGGAGTATTTTCTACAGAAAAATAATCATGTGAATTAATTGCAGCAATTAACTGTAAGTGGAGCGCTTTTCTAGCCTTTCTTCTTTTAGTTTTAGACGTGTTAGCAGTTAAATCTTTGGGAATAATTTTTATATCAACATCTTCAGACATTCGATGAGTTTTAATGCCTGACTTTGTTAATGCCGTACCACCTGAAAAAACTAAAAAATGCGTATCAAAAGATAGCTCACAAAGTAGCTTAAGTAATGCAACTACATAGTAATCTTTTTCAACAATGGCAGGGTTACCCATACCAAGAGCATCCGCTACATCTAAAAATAAATCGCTATCAACTCGCATTGATAGCGCTATTATTTACAACAATTTTACGCTTAAACCGGCTATTGGTCATTATTTTAAATGAAGCGGGAACTTGTAAACTTTCACCCTCAAGACTGCGTTGTGTAAATTCATCAAACTGGTACTTAACGCCCAGTTTTTCAACAGCCTCTAAAATGACTCCATCTGCACCCGCAGGTGATGCTGGCATTAACTTACCAGTAATGCGATTTTCTCGCGCTTTAGTATAAAGCCCATAACCAATACGTAACAACTGGCCACTATCTACCAGCTTTTTTAAAACACGGCCAACTTGGTCGTAACCTGCAATATCAGCAAAATCAGCGCGCTCAAAAACATAACGCTTAGAGCGGTTTATTCTTGTGGTTACTTTACTTGCTATTGTCATATTAATTACTCTCGTTGCTTAGACAAAATATAGCAAACATACGACATCTAAACAATGCAAACATACGACATTGAAATGATCGCGTTAAATTATCATAGTAGTTAATTTCACCATAGGAACCAGCATTAGCTATAATTGCTTTAAAACGAATTTACCACCGAGGGTGGCGGGATACGAGCGGCGAGCGGCGGGCAACCCCCCAGCACTTCCTTGTAGGTCGTCATTTATGGCGACAATGTCTAATATTGAAAATTGACGCGCTAAAGCACGACCTACATTAGACCCTTTGTGTCTACCTCTAAAACGCAGTGCCTCTTAATCTCTTTGTGAATAAATCACTTAAAACCATATTTGTACAAAGAGAAGACAGCGGGTTTCGAGCAGCGAGCGACGGGCTATAAATTCAGACTAGCGCCTTTAACCTAAAATCTTT
>NZ_BADW01000159.1:0-504 GCF_000241165.1 Pseudoalteromonas sp. BSi20439 | reverse complement strand
ATATGAGCTGGAATCGTAATTAGTAAGGATATTATGTGTATTTAAGAACGAGAATAACCAATATCTATCGGGAAATAATTAACAGTATTGGATTTTACCCCTCAGTCTTGTCGGTGGCATTTTTATTTTTTGCTGTGCTGACTATGTCAGTCGAGTACTTAGCCCCCATAGAACAATTTAAAACATTAATTTCTTTTATATTAGTTGATAGCGCAGAAAACGCACGCACCATTTTAAGTACTCTTGCAGGCAGTATTATTTCGTTAACCGTCTTTAGTTTTTCTATGGTAATGGTGGTATTAAATGCAGCTAGTGCAAGTTTATCACCGAGAGTTGTTCCAGGGTTGATAACACGCAAGTCACATCAAATGGTATTAGGGTTTTATTTAGGCAGTATTATTTATTCAATTATCATGCTGATAAATATAAACAAACTCGATAATGGTAACACTGCTATTCCGTCTCTTGGCGTGTTGTTTGCGCTTGTTTTTGGGTTAATCTCTT
>NZ_BADW01000160.1:0-472 GCF_000241165.1 Pseudoalteromonas sp. BSi20439 | reverse complement strand
TGCAGCTGATTTTAGAAAAGACAACGGAGGCGGTATAAAAAATGTATGCAAAACGTTTGTTGAAGTCTGTCGTCGCCTGAATATGTTTGAGAAACCCGTTGTTGCCATCGATGGTAGTAAGTTTAAAGCTAGCAACAACAAAGGCAATAATTTTACGCCAAGCAAAGTTAAATTTCACATCGACCGAGTCGAAAAGAACATTGAACGTTATCTTGAATTACTTGATGAAGCCGATAAAGAGCAAGCTAACGTCACAAAAATTAAAGCCACAAAAGAGAGACTAGCTGACTTTCGCAGCCAGTTAAAAAAACTATACGAGATTAAAGAACAAGTTGAAGCTCATCCTGATAAGCAAATATCCACTACTGATCCTGATTCACGTTTAATGAAAACTCAAGGTTTTACAAGAGTTGTGAGTTATAACGTACAAAGTGCGGTTGATACCAAGCATCACCTCATAGTGGCGCATGAC
>NZ_BADW01000161.1:0-2076 GCF_000241165.1 Pseudoalteromonas sp. BSi20439 | reverse complement strand
TGCATCTGTATGAGAATCAGTTTTTGTTACAACAAGCAGCGCTAAAAACACCTGCAATAATAAAACGACAATCTGCCGTTGGTTTTAGCACTCAATACCATGTTGAACGTTACTTAAAAAATCTGTTCGATTCGCAATTAGCTATAAAGGCACAGTCAAGTCAGGTAAAGCTTGACACTTATGATAGCCAATGACTTGAACACACATTAGGGCCGTACCCTAAAAATGGTCAATATGTGCAAAGCTTGATTAAAAAAATGCAGCAGATCGATTTAACCCCTATTTTGTATAACTCTATTAATTTATATGAATTTATCGATGCACTATCAATGCAGGTACGCTTTAAACTCCACAAAGGAGATAGTGAACTATTCAAAAGTGAATTAATAAAAAAACGGCAATTCAATATAGCGTTTTCAAAAGCCAAACCGATTTTGGCAAAACAGAATATTGATATTGAACATCTGTATGAAATAGCTAAAGGAGATATTTTGCGCCCCTCCATTCAAAGCTGGCTAGGTATAAATACAATGATGCATATGCAGAGCCCTGTTCTTGAAAAGCTAGAGAAACAAGTAACAAAAGCGAAATTAAAGCATTTTATCAAGCCAATAAATCGCAGTTTAAATTTTTAAGCCACTTAAAAGCCCATGGAGCTCAATTTGCTCATCGAGCCAATGCTGTAGGTTTTCGCACCTTGGCCGTTAACAAGACGCTAAAACAAGCATTAGTAATATCAGGAAAACAAGATATATATGCTCAATACAACAGTGAATGAAACCGTTCGATACCAAGCAACAAAGGCCATCGCAAAACAAAAAGCGGTACAACAGTATGAGGATACTTGGCTCAAGTGGCAAAATAAGACAGGAGTAATTTTATGAGCAAAAAAGTTTTCGTTTCTGTTGTTGTAGCTTGTGTTGGTATGTACGCACTTTTTACTCAATATACTAGTAAACCAACGATAAAGAATATTGATTCCCTTAACAAAGCTAAAAGTGTTAAGCAAATAACGTCACTTGAGCTGACTACTGCTGACATGACCCAAGAGCTAAAAAGCACGCAATTAAACACGGTTACAACTAACAAAACTAGCCCTCAGCCTTTGCCACCAATAACCTCTGTGGCCTATTTACCCAACATAGTAAAAAATACTCAGCCAGTTGCTCAGTACAGCGGTGATTTAAATAATCACCAGGCATATCAAGATTTCCACCTTGAACAGCAAAGACAGCTCGAACAACGTTTTGTTATTGCTGCACAAGCCAAAATATTAAAACTTGAAGACTTACTGGCTAAAGGCCGACAAAAAAAGCTTTCACAAGAACAACTGCAAGTTGCGATAGATAAAATTAACGCTTTAAAACAAATGCAAATAGATTTAAAAGACTAACAACGCAAAAAGCCGCCAAATGGCGGCTTTTCACAGGGAAAATACGTGTGCTAGCTTAACTATTTGCTTTCCAGCATATTGCCTGAGCCAATCTCGATTTTACGTGGCTTAAGCGCTTCTGGGATCTCACGTTCAAGGTCGATGCTTAGTAAGCCGTTAGCTAGGTCTGCACCAAGTACTTTAACGTGGTCGCCTAACTGGAACTTACGCTCAAAGTTACGCTCGGCAATCCCTTGATGAATAAATTTACGCTCATCATTTTGCTCTTTACCTGCTTTAGTGCCTGATACAACTAACGTGTTGTTTTCAGATTGCAAGGTTAACTCGTCTTCACTAAATCCAGCGACTGCCATAGTGATACGGTACTTGTCTTTATCAAGCGCTTCGATGTTATAAGGAGGAAAACTTGGCTGCTTATCAGTTCGTGCAGCGGCATCCATTAATGACGCTAAATGATCGAAACCAATGAATGAACGGTATAGGGGTGATAAATCTACTGTACGCATAATAATATCCTCATATTTAAGCGATATATTGCTGCCACTTTTCGTTTGAACAAGTAACGGCAAAATTTAATTAATAATATAACTTTCAAATAGTTCTGTTTAAATGAAGACCCATCAGGCGTCCTCAAATAACTATTTATGGGCGGACAATTTTATTTCAAGATTTTTTTATAAAAT
>NZ_BADW01000162.1:0-92958 GCF_000241165.1 Pseudoalteromonas sp. BSi20439 | reverse complement strand
GTATATGAACAAATATACCAAGAAAAAATAAATACCATAAAAGCTAAGCAAGATGAAAAGTTAGTCCTTATCAGTGGTGATTTTTCCAAAGAACTCAGTAGCATTAAAAAGCTAACTCGTATTCTGGCTCAGGGGTCGGTTTTAAAAAGTGATAAACAAAACAAGCCCTTACAACTAGAGCAAAGCAGAGATGAAATAAATAACTACTTTTTAAATTTTGCCGCTCTCTCTAATAATATCGCGCAAATTCGCTGGCTAGATACACAAGGCCAGGAGCAATACCGCATTAACGCAGTGAATGGTGTTGGCGAAATTGAAGCGCCCGATGGTTTACAAAATAAGCAAAACCGTTACTATTTTCTAAAAGGGATGCAGGTCAGTGCCCCAAATATATTTGCCACAGAGATAGATTTAAACATTGAACGCAACAAAATTGTAAAGCCTCTTCAGCCAACAATCCGCGTAACCTACCGTACCAATAAAGAAAACTACCTATTAGATGGCTTGCTAGTTGTAAACTTTAACTTAGATTACTTGTTTAGTCAGATTAAGAGTTACAACCAAGAGGGTACTTTGATCAGCATTTTAAACCATGATGGTTTTTGGTTATTAAATAGTGATGCAAACTTAGAGTGGGGGTTTATGTATGGTAACAATGAGCAAACACTCGCTTTAAAAAAACCAGATCTTTGGCAGCAAATTATTGATGGCAAAGTAGAATATGGGTCACATTTTTTCAATAATGGTCTTTATACTTACCGTCGTTTTTCTATTTTTTCATTGCGTGAGAATAAAGGCAGAATTAGTGACACTGATAAAGAGTTAATTATTCTTGTAAGTAGTCCAGATGAATCGCTAATATCTGCACAAAGTGTAGCCTTACAGTTAGCGTTGTTGTGTAGTGGCTTACTGTGTTTAATTAGTTTTGGTTTTATTTATCGTGAGTATAAGTTTCAAAATAAGTTGTTAACCCTCTCGCATAAATTACATATAGAAAAGATAGAACTAGATATAGTGAACCGAGAGCTTGATGCCACTATAAAGCAGCAACAACAGCTACAAGAAGGATTAATAGAAGCACAAAAACTATCTTCATTAGGGTTGCTCGTGGCAGGTGTTGCTCATGAAATGAATACGCCTATTGGAGGAGCCGTTATTTCTGTTTCTAATGCAGATATGGCATTGAGTAAATTAAATGCAGCGATTAAGCAAGGGCTGACTAAATCAACGCTAGAGGAAACAACAACCAGTATTGGTGAGAATCTAGCGCTGGCTAAAATTAACTTAAATAAAACCGCTGTATTAGTGAAAAGTTTTAAAAAAATGGCCATTGATCGCCACAATGATGAATTTATTGCATGTGATATTGAAAAAATTATTGAAGAGCTATTATTGTCATTAAACTCCAGATTAAAAAATTCACCGATAAAAGTGAAAACTATTTTCTTGCTCAATAAACAGGTGATTAGTTTGCCAGGGATTATTTCTCAGGTGGTCGAAAACCTTGTAATTAATGCGTTAAATCACGCTTTTGATGATAAGCAAGAGGGAGTGATAGAAATAAAAGTAGAGCAAGCGACAAATAATAGCGTAAGGCTTAGCGTGTCAGATAATGGTAAAGGAGTTAATAATGACACTAAAGCAGATATATTTGAGCCTTTTTATACAACCGCACGGGGTAAAGGTAATACCGGTTTAGGTTTATATATGGTGCACCAATGGGTAACACAAGTTTTGAAAGGAGACATCAAACTTCATTCAGAACCACAAAGCGATGCTTATTTTAAAACACAATTTATTATTACCTTGCCTGACTTAACAGCAAAGTCTTATTACGATTAATTACTAGGAACGTTATAAAGGCGTTGAAATTAATTGTTGTGACTCGGGGGTAACCACTAAATATGAACCTTGAGTATACCAATCGCCTAACACAGTGCGAGTTAGGGTTTGGTTATTAACTTCATAGGTATGTACATTAGGGCGGTGAGTATGGCCGTGGATCATATTAGCCACGTTATGCTTAGCAAAGGTCTCTAATACAGCGCTTTGCACTACATCAAGTATTTCTATAGGTTTGTCTGCTTGACTAAGTTTACTTTTTTCACGTGCATCACGGGCTATTTTTTTTCGATACCACAATGGCATAGCAAGCATGAGTTTAGGCCACCACCAACCACGACTTTTTTTACGAAAATTTTGATATTCAATATCTTGAGTACACATTTCATCACCATGTAAAATTACGGTGGGTCTGCCGTAAAGGTCGATCACTGTTTGCTCATCGAGTAGAGTCATTCCTGCCATATTGGCGTATTTTTCACGCATGATAAAATCGCGATTACCATGTACAAAGTAAATGGGGATCCCTAAGTTATTAACTGCTTTTAATTGTTTTGCCACTGCTGCTGAGAGTTCGCTAACATAATCGTCACCAACCCATACTTCAAAAAAATCACCTAAAATATATAGGGCGTCTACTTTTTGAGGAACAATATGGGCGTGTAAAAATTTAAAAAATGCCGCTGTAATATCAGGGCGATTTTCACTCAAATGTAAATCGGCAATAAAGTAGGTTTGGCGAGTCATGGTGATTCCAGTTAAATAAAAGCGGGTGAATACCCGCTTTATGTATTCTGTGAAGAATGAGGAGGTTTTAGCTTACAGTTACACTTTCAATTACCACATCTTCAAGTGGTACATCTTGGTGAAAACCATTGCTACCTGTAGCAACACCTTTGATTTTATTTACTACGTCCATGCCTTCTACTACTTCAGCAAACACACAGTAACCCCAACCTTGCGACGTTTCGCTGCTGTGGTTTAAAAAGTCGTTGTTATTCACGTTAATGAAAAATTGCGCTGTAGCTGAGTGTGGATCAGGCGTACGCGCCATTGCTAAAGTACCTACTTTGTTAGATAGGCCGTTGTTAGCTTCATTTTCAATTGGGTCGTTTACTTCTTTTTGTTCCATGCCCGATGCAAAACCACCGCCTTGAACCATAAAACCATCAATTACACGGTGAAAAATTGTGCCGTTATAAAAACCTGAGTTTGCATACTCTAAAAAGTTTTTTACTGTATTTGGAGCTTCGCTTTCGTGCATTTTAATGGTGATATCACCAAAGTTTGTGTGTAGAACAACCATGAGGTTTCCTATAGCTGGTTTAAATATTGGTGCTATTTTATCGTAGTTGACTCAGATTAACAAAGTAGATGTTATGTTTGTTATAAACCGCTAGAGCCCATGCTTAGCAAGTGGTAACATAGCTTTTCTGTTAATCGTGAAGGAAAGCAACTAAATGGTACAAATATACAACACACTGACACGCCAAAAAGAACAATTTAAACCTATGGTCGATGGGAAAATCGACATGTATGTGTGTGGTATCACCATTTATGATTACTGTCACATTGGCCATGCTCGCACATTTGTTGGTTTTGATGTGATTGTTCGCTACCTTCGTCACTTAGGTTACGATTTAAAGTACGTACGTAATATTACCGATGTTGATGATAAAATTATTAAGCGCGCAAATGAAAACGGTGAAGCTATTAACGACTTAACCGTGCGTATGACTAAAGCCATGCATGAAGACTTTGACAGCTTAAATATGCTACGTCCTGATGTAGAGCCAACGGTTACAGGTCACATGGATGAAATTATTGCTATGGTTGAGCGTTTGATTGCCAAAGGCCATGCTTATGTTGCAGCCGATGGCGACGTTTTATTTGATGTATCAACCTTTGAGCAATACGGGGCACTTTCACAGCAAGATTTAACCATGCTGCAATCGGGCTCACGTGTGGAAGTAGCACAAGATAAAGACGATCCTCTTGATTTTGTTTTATGGAAAAAAGCTAAAGCAGGGGAGCCATCGTGGTCATCACCTTGGGGAGAGGGGCGCCCTGGTTGGCACATAGAATGTTCAGCAATGAGTTCAAAGCACCTAGGTGAGCACTTTGATATTCATGGTGGTGGTTCAGACCTACAGTTTCCGCACCACGAAAACGAAATTGCGCAATCATGCTGTGCTAACAACGGCCAATACGTTAATACTTGGATCCACACCGGTATGGTTCAAGTGAACAAAGAAAAGATGTCTAAATCATTAGATAACTTTTTTACCGTTCGTGAAGTATTAAAGCAATACGATGCTGAGTCGGTTCGCTACTTTTTAATTTCTGGCCATTACCGCAGTCAACTTAATTACTCGCAAGAAAACTTAGACCAAGCACGTTCATCACTTGAGCGTATTTACACGGCATTACGTGGTGTTGAGCCAGTTGAATGTGAGCTTGAGGGTAATGAGTATGTAGCTAAGTTTAGAAAAGCTATGAATGATGACTTTAATTCGCCAGAAGCATTACCGGTTGTATTTGAAGTTGCTAAAGAGCTAAACCGAGTAAAAGAAAGTGATAGCGAAAAAGCAGGACATTTAGCCTTTGTTCTACGCAGCTTAGGTGAAATACTTGGTATTGCTCAGCAAGCACCAGAGGCATTTTTACAAGGCGGTCAAAACGACGATGAAGTGGCTGAAATTGAGGCACTGATAGTCAAACGTAATGACGCACGTGCCAGTAAAAATTGGGCTGCAGCAGATGAAGCTCGCGATGCTTTAAATGCACTGGGTGTAATACTTGAAGATTCAGCGGGAAAAACAACGTGGCGTAAAGCATAGGGTTTGTCGACCTTTGCGGATTTAGCCATAACGCGCTGATCACAAAAAAAGGGTTACCATAGGGTAACCCTTTTTTGGTTATATCAATTGCATTAAATTGATTATGTTTTTAATAAAATTGACGCTGTTGACCTCAATTATGGTTGAGGTTTTAAACTCGCATTCATCAATTTAAAAATGGAAAATTAATGAATATTTTACTTGCCATGATCCCTGCTTTTTTATGGGGAACAACTTATGCGGTAACTAAATACGCAACCCCAGAGTGGCCACCAATTTTATTAGGAGCCATACGTGCACTGCCTGCCGGTTTATTATTGTTGTTATTTAAACCTTCTTGGCCAACAGCAAAGCAATGGCCTGGTATCTTTTTAATCGGCACGATTAATATTGCGCTATTTTTTAGTTTTATTTTTGTAATGGCAATTAACCTACCTGCAGCTATTGCTGGTGTGGGTATGGTGTCAGTACCGGTAGTGGCATTATTGTATGCCTGGCTTGTTAAACGCCAACAGCCAGCGCTAGTACAAGGTTTTTGTGCCCTTGCTTTAGTGATTTTAGCATGGCGCTTATTTGATCCACAGCATGTAGCACTTAATGTATTGGGAGTAGTGGCACTGATAGGGGCGCTATTAACTATTGTTATAGGCAGTACGCTGGTAAAAAAGTAACCGCTAAAGTTCACTGGTGGACGGTACTCACGTGGCAGTTAATCATTGGCGGTAGCTTGTTAGCAATTGCCGCTATGGTTCAAGCTTTTTATTTTGCTCCACAGCAGTATCAATTTTTAACTACATCAATAACTAGCACCCAATGGCTGGCGTTATTTTGGCTGGTGGTACCTAACACTGCTTTGGCTTACATCCTATATGTTTGGTTATTAGGACGAATGTCAGTAGTTGAATTTACTTTTGGCACTATAGCCAACCCAATTGCCGGTATTTTATGTGCAGGAATATTAATTAACGAGCAGTATGCAAATTGGCAGTACGCGATTATGTTATTAATGATTGTGTTTTCGGTTTTGCCACAAGGCTTGGACTTAATAAAACGAAGAATGATGATACAAAAAGCCCGCAATTAAGCGGGCTCTTCATTGCTTTATTTTTGTTTATTAGCTGTGATATTTCTCACACGCTTCTAATGTATTTTCAATTAAGCTGGCAACTGTCATCGGGCCTACACCGCCAGGTACAGGAGTAATAAAGTCAGCTTTTTGTTCTGCAACGGCGTACTCAACGTCACCCACTAATTTACCGTTGTCCAAGCGGTTAATACCCACATCAATAACAATCGCGCCTTCTTTGATCCAATCACCCGGAATAAATTCTGGTTTGCCTACGGCAACAACCAGTAAATCAGCACGGCGAACATGGGTTTCTAAATCTTGGGTAAACTTATGACAAACAGTGGTAGTACAGCCAGCTAACAAAAGTTCAAGTGACATAGGACGACCTACAATATTAGAGGCGCCCACAACCACAGCATGCATGCCTTTGTAACGTACGCCAGTTGAATCTAATAAGGTGATAATACCTTTAGGTGTACATGGGCGAAGAGCTGGCATACGCTGCGCCAAACGACCAATGTTATAAGGGTGAAAGCCATCAACATCTTTATGCGGGGTAATACGCTCAAGAATTTTTTCTGCGTCTAAGCCTGCAGGTAAAGGAAGTTGCACTAAAATACCGTCAACCTCGCCATCAACATTCAATTCATCAATTAATGCTAATAGTGCTTGCTCTGTAGTGTCTGCGGGTAAATCAAAAGATTTAGAAATAAAACCAACTTCTTCACAGGCTTTACGTTTTGAACCAACGTAAACTTGGCTTGCTGGGTCTTGTCCAACCAGTACCACAGCTAATCCTGGGGCTCTAAGGTTTTGTGCAACACGTTCTGAAACTCGTTCAGCCACTGCGCTACGTACTTGTTTTGCTACTGCTTTACCATCAATGATGTTTGCCGTCATGGGTGACCTTTAATTAGGTTAATTAACTTGATACCGATACATTTAAAAAACGAATGCATATATAGGGGTTAAAATGCCGATAAAGAAAAACACCTTTACCTTACTCATTTTTTAATATGGCGACTATTTTCGCAGAAAAGCGGTTGAGCGCCAAGTTGCTTTTAAATTATAAGCCCCCGAATTATAAAAAAGAGTTTAAAATTTATCCCTGTATCGTAATATTTGACCATTATGAACTAAAAATGAGCAATTGATTTGTTTTCTTAAAAAAACGTTTGACCTAACCCGGTCAAATCACTATTATGCACCCCGTTGTCAACGAGGTCACTCGCAGACAATAGTAAGTATCGGCGATTAGCGCAGTTTGGTAGCGCACTTGGTTTGGGTCCAAGGGGTCGCAGGTTCAAATCCTGCATCGCCGACCATTTTTATGTTTACTCATAACAATTTAACTTACTAGTGAACTATGAAGTTTTCGATGCGCCCATAGCTCAGCTGGATAGAGCAACGCCCTTCTAAGGCGTCGGTCGAAGGTTCGAATCCTTCTGGGTGCGCCATTTTGAAAACACTGTAATGCCGTGGTGATTGTAGCTCAGTTGGTAGAGCCCCGGATTGTGATTCCGGTTGTCGTGGGTTCGAGCCCCATCAGTCACCCCAATTTACAAAAAAAAGAATATCGGCGATTAGCGCAGTTTGGTAGCGCACTTGGTTTGGGTCCAAGGGGTCGCAGGTTCAAATCCTGCATCGCCGACCACTTTCTTATAAGTGGTCTTAAATCCTAAGTTTAAGTATTCGAGAAAATATCTATATCGGCGATTAGCGCAGTTTGGTAGCGCACTTGGTTTGGGTCCAAGGGGTCGCAGGTTCAAATCCTGCATCGCCGACCATTTTCCCCCTAAAGTAAAACACACCTGATTTCTTTTTTAATTCACAAAATTCTCTTTTTCTACCCTTATTCATTCTATGTAATTTAATTAGCCTGTTTTTTATTCGCTTAGTCGTTATCTGCCTTGATCTACCCCAAATAATTGCCCCCCACACTCGACTATCATAAATATTAGGTTATAATGCCGCGTCTATTTGTTTAAAAATATAGTGCCCTTAGGGCAGAGCAGCAATGGTATCTCCTGGTAGCGACGGATTTTTTTAAGCTCTAAGGCTTGAATTTTATCAAGACGCCTATAGATTACTTTGTTTGTAATGAAGGCGAAAAGTCGCCAAAATTGAATATTGAGGTAAATCATGCAAGTTTCTGTTGAGACGACTCAAGGCCTTGAGCGCCGTCTGACCATCACCGTTCCTGCAGAGAACGTTGAGACCGAAGTAAAAAAACGCTTACAACAACTGTCAAAAACGCAGCGTATCGACGGTTTCCGTGCTGGTAAAGTTCCAGTATCAGTAATCAACAAGCGTTTCGGACCAGCTGTTCGTCAAGAAGTTGCTGGCGAAGTAATGCAACGTAATTACATTGAAGCAATTGTTGCTGAAAAAATTAACCCTGCTGGCGCACCTACATTTGCTCCAAAAGCACTTGAAGCAGGTAAAGATTTAGAGTTCTCAGCAACATTTGAAGTTTACCCTGAAGTTGAAGTTCAAGGTTTAGAGAAAATTGCTGTTGAAAAACCAGCAGTAGAAGTAACTGACGAAGATTTAGCAAACATGCTAGAAACACTTCGTAAGCAACACGCTTCTTGGGCTGACGTTGATGCAGCTGCTGGCTCAAACGACCGTGTAACGGTTGATTTTGTTGGTACTATCGACGGTGAAGAATTCGAAGGCGGCAAAGCTGAAGATTTCCCATTAGAACTTGGTCAAGGTCGTATGATCCCAGGTTTTGAAGACAACATCGTAGGTAAAAAAGCAGGCGAAGAAGTGGTTGCTGACGTAAACTTCCCTGAAGATTACCACGCTGAAAACTTAAAAGGTAAAGCGGCTCAATTCACTATCACAGTGAAAAAAGTTGAAGCGCAAGAATTACCTGAATTAAGCGATGAGTTTGCAACTAAATTCGGTGTTACCGAAGGCGGCGTAGAAGCGCTTAAAGAAGAAGTTAAAAAGAACATGACGCGTGAGCTAGACCAAGCGGTTAAAGCTAACGTGAAAGACCAAGCAATCAAAGGTCTTTTAGAGCAAAACGAAGTTGAAGTGCCGAAAGCATTAATCGACCAAGAAGTTGACGCATTACGTGAGCAAGCTGCTCAACGTTTTGGTGGCAACGGTCAAAATATGCCTGAGCTTCCAGCTGAATTGTTCCATGAGCAAGCAGTAACACGTGTTAAAACTGGCCTATTATTAGGTGAAGTGATTAAAGCGAACGACATCAAAGTTGATGACGCTAAAGTTGAAGCACTTATCGCTACTGTAGCATCTGCATACGAAGATCCAACTGAAGTAGTAGAATACTACAAAGCAAATGATCAACTAATGCAACAAATGCGTAATGTAGCAATGGAAGAGCAAGCTGTTGAAGCTATTTTAGCTAAAGCAACTGTTACTGATGTTGAAAAAGCATTTGATGACATCATGAATCCACAGCAAGGTGCATAATAAGTCATTGACTTAAGCGCTCGCTAACGATTAAATGGCTCGTGTTACTCTGTTTATGCAGTGTGCCCGGGCCATTTTAGTTTGTGGTTCTTAATTAGCTAAAAATGATCATTATGCTTTTCTTAGAATAAGTATAAGCGCATAAGGAATTAAATAAGTATGAACACTGGTATGACAGATCCCCTAAACGCATTAGTCCCTATGGTTGTTGAGCAAACAGCTAAAGGCGAGCGCTCATTTGATATTTATTCGAGACTATTAAAAGAGCGTATTATCTTTTTAACGGGCCAAGTTGAAGACAACATGGCAAATCTGATTTTAGCGCAAATGCTTTTCTTAGAATCAGAGAACCCAGATAAAGATATTTTCTTATATATCAATTCACCGGGTGGCTCGGTCACTGCGGGAATGGCTATTTACGATACAATGAATTTCATTAAACCTGATGTAAGTACTATCTGTGTAGGCCAAGCGGCTAGCATGGGTGCGTTTTTATTATCTGGTGGTGCTAAGGGTAAACGTTTTTGTTTACCAAATTCACGCGTGATGATTCACCAACCATTAGGTGGATTCCAAGGTCAAGCGTCTGATTTTGAAATACACGCAAAAGAAATTCTGTCTATTAAAGACAAATTAAATCGCTTAATGGCTGAGCATACTGGCCAACCACTTGATGTTGTTTCACGCGACACAGACCGTGATAACTTTATGAGTGCAAGCCAAGCTGTAGATTACGGTATTGTTGACTCAGTATTTACTAATCGCGGTAGCAAGTAAGTATGCCTGCAAGCAAGCAGTAATGCTTGCTAATGAGAGTTACTATGCGAAAAAGCCTAAATTTTGGTATAGTTAAAGCGTATTAAAATAGCCACCAAGATTTTGGTGGCCAACGTAATAAAATGAGGTAGCTGAATGTCTGACACTCCTACAGACGGCGACAAAAGTAATAAATTGTTATACTGCTCTTTTTGTGGCAAAAGCCAGCATGAAGTTCGAAAATTAATTGCAGGACCTTCAGTATACGTTTGTGATGAATGTGTAGAGCTGTGTAATGATATTATCAGGGAAGAAATTAAAGACATCGCGCCTAAGCATGATGCCGCTGACAAATTACCTGTGCCAAAAGAAATTCGTAACCACTTAGACGACTACGTAATTGGTCAAGACCATGCGAAGAAAGTGTTGTCTGTAGCGGTTTACAATCACTACAAGCGTTTACGCAACCAATCAACTAAACAAGACGTTGAATTAGGTAAAAGTAATATTTTATTAATTGGCCCAACGGGGAGTGGTAAAACACTGCTAGCTGAAACGTTAGCACGTTTACTAGATGTGCCGTTTACTATGGCCGATGCCACCACGTTAACCGAAGCCGGTTATGTGGGTGAAGATGTTGAAAACATTATTCAAAAGCTTTTACAAAAATGTGACTACGACGTAGAAAAAGCACAACGTGGTATTGTTTACATTGATGAAATAGACAAAATTTCACGTAAATCAGATAATCCATCAATCACCCGTGATGTGTCAGGTGAAGGTGTACAACAAGCCTTACTTAAGCTGATTGAAGGTACCGTTGCTTCTGTTCCGCCACAAGGTGGACGTAAACATCCACAGCAAGAGTTCCTGCAAGTAGACACTTCTAAGATCCTGTTTATTTGTGGTGGTGCATTTGCTGGTCTTGATAAAGTTATTGAGCAGCGTAGCCATAAAAATACCGGTATTGGTTTTGGTGTTAACGTTAAAGAGTCGGCAGCGAGCCGTTCTTTAAGCGAAACATTTAAAGATGTTGAGCCAGAAGATTTAGTAAAATATGGTTTAATCCCAGAGTTTATTGGCCGTTTACCTGTTGTTGCTACATTGACTGAACTTGATGAAGCTGCACTGGTACAAATTTTAAGTGAGCCTAAAAACGCCATTACTAAGCAGTTTTCAGTATTGTTTGGTATGGAAGACGTTGAGCTTGAGTTTCGTGATGATGCACTACGTGCTATTGCTCACAAAGCAATGGAACGTAAGACCGGTGCGCGTGGCCTACGTTCAATCGTAGAAGGTGTATTACTTGATACTATGTATGAGCTGCCTTCAATTGATAACGTTAGCAAAGTGGTTGTTGATGAAACCGTTATTAAAGGTGAGTCTGATCCAATCTTGATTTATGACAGCAGTAATCAAGAACAAGCCGCAGCAGATTAAATTCTGAGCAAGTTGTAAAAAAAGGGAGCCAATGGCTCCTTTTTTATAATTAATTTAATCGAGTTGGCAAAAATTGTTGAACTTTAATTAGGTTATCCCCATATACTTGAGTAATCTTTAAATAAATGAAGTGCAAAGAGAAAATACAATGACGCTTGAGAGAAACGATCGAGTCGAAATCCCTGTGCTAGCACTGCGCGATGTTGTGGTGTATCCACACATGGTGATCCCGCTTTTTGTAGGCCGTGAAAAATCAATAAAATGCCTAGAAGCGGCAATGGATAAAGACAAACAAATTTTCTTAGTTGCACAAAAAGATGCAACTGTAGATGAGCCTGAGAAAGACGATATTTATCGTGTTGGGACAATTGCGACTGTACTTCAATTATTAAAGCTACCCGATGGTACAGTAAAAGTATTAGTTGAAGGCACGCAGCGTGCGAATATCGAAGAGTTTGTTGATAACGAAGATTTCTTTGTTGCCAATGCACAGTTTATTGAGTCTGATTCAGTAAACGAACAAGAACAAGATATTTTTATTCGCAGTGCATTGAGCCAGTTTGAAGGCTACGTAAAATTAAATAAAAAAATCCCACCTGAAGTGATGACTTCGGTCTCTGGTATTGATGAGCCAGCGCGTCTTGCTGATACCATGGCTGCGCACATGCCATTAAAAGTGCCTGAAAAACAAAAAGTACTTGAAATATCAAGCGTTACAGAGCGCTTGGAGTACTTAATGGCGCTGATGGAAGGTGAAATAGACTTATTGCAAGTTGAGAAAAAAATTCGTACCCGCGTTAAAAAGCAGATGGAAAAATCGCAGCGTGAGTATTACCTCAATGAGCAAATGAAAGCGATTCAAAAAGAGCTTGGCGAAATTGACGATGTGCCAGATGAATTCGAAGCGCTAAAAAAACGCATCGAAGAGTCAGGTATGCCTAACGAAGCGAAAGAAAAAGCCACGGCAGAGTTTAACAAACTTAAAATGATGTCGCCAATGTCTGCGGAAGCCAGTGTTGTTCGCTCATACATAGATACGCTAATTAACGTACCGTGGAAAAAACGCTCTAAAGTGAAAAAAGACTTAGCAGGCGCGCAAAAAATACTAGATAGCGATCACTACGGACTTGATAAAGTTAAAGAGCGTATTATTGAATACCTCGCGGTACAGCAGCGTACCAATAAACTTAAAGGGCCAATTTTGTGTTTAGTTGGGCCACCAGGGGTGGGTAAAACCTCACTTGGGCAATCTATTGCGCGTTCAACTGGTCGTAAGTACATTCGTATGGCACTGGGTGGCGTGCGTGATGAAGCCGAAATACGTGGTCACCGTCGTACTTATATTGGCTCTATGCCTGGTAAGTTGATTCAAAACATGACTAAAGTGGGCGTTAAAAACCCGTTATTCTTGTTAGATGAAATTGATAAAATGTCAGCGGATATGCGTGGCGACCCTGCATCAGCATTATTAGAAGTACTCGATCCTGAGCAAAACAGCCATTTTGCTGATCATTACTTAGAAGTCGATTACGACTTATCTGATGTCATGTTTGTGGCTACCTCTAATAGCTTTAATATTCCTGGGCCTTTATTAGATCGTATGGAAGTTATTCGTTTAGCCGGTTATACCGAAGACGAAAAATTAAATATAGCTAAAGAACATTTAATTCCAAAGCAAGTTAAGCGTAATGGCTTAAAAGAGAAAGAAGTTGAAATTGCCGACAGTGCTATTATCGGTATTATCCGTTATTACACCCGTGAAGCGGGCGTACGTAATTTAGAGCGTGAAGTATCTAAATTATGCCGTAAAGCGGTTAAAAATATCTTAATGGAAAAAGACACCAAAACGGTCACTATCGATGCAGATAACCTTGAAGAGTACTTAGGTGTGCAACGCTTTGATTACGGTAAAGCAGAAGATGGCGACCGTATTGGTCAAGTAACTGGCTTAGCATGGACAGAAGTAGGCGGTGACTTACTAACTATTGAATGTGCCGCAGTACCAGGTAAAGGCAAATTGACTTACACCGGCTCGTTAGGCGATGTAATGCAAGAGTCGATTCAAGCGGCAATGACTGTTGTGCGTAATCGTGCTGATGAGCTACGTATTAATAGCGACTTTTATGAAAAACGTGATATTCACGTGCATGTACCTGAGGGCGCAACTCCTAAAGATGGTCCAAGTGCGGGTATTGCAATGGTTACGTGTTTGGTTTCAAGTTTAACGGGTAATCCTGTGCGCTCTGATGTGGCCATGACAGGTGAGATAACCTTACGTGGTGAAGTACTGCCTATTGGTGGCTTAAAAGAGAAATTATTAGCGGCTCATCGTGGTGGGATTAAAACGGTGGTGATCCCTAAAATCAACGAACGTGACTTAAAAGAGATACCTGATAACGTATTGGCGGGTCTTGAGATTCACCCAGTTACGTGGATTGACGAAGTATTGAAGCTTGCTTTAGTACATCCAGTTGATAGTTTTTCAGTCGAAACACCGAAAAAGCAGTAAAAAAGCCAAAAAAAGTGCTTTTAGGGGCTTTTCAAATCTAAACGGTATGATAAGTTAAGCACTGGTTTTCAAGCCTAGCCCTTGCCGGGCCTAGGCTTAAGAAAAATATAATCATGTGAGCTTTAAAAAAATTGCTCAAAAATTTCAAAACAGTGATGTTAGTTTAAAAAACAATCGCTCTTGATAACAACAATGAAAGAGGATGATATTGTGAATAAATCTCAATTAATCGATCAAATCGCAGCTGATGCTGACATTTCTAAAGCGGCTGCAGGTCGTGCACTAGATTCATTCATCGAATCTGTATCTGGCGCGCTAAAAGATGGCGACTCAGTTGCACTTGTTGGTTTTGGTACTTTCTCTGTACGTGAGCGTGCTGCTCGTGCAGGTCGTAACCCACAAACTGGTGAAACGATTCAAATTGCTGCAGCTAACATCCCAGCTTTTAAAGCCGGTAAAGCGCTTAAAGACGCAGTAAACTAATCACTGTGTAAACAAATTAGTTATGGCGAGTAAAGAGACGCTTAATTATTGCAATCGATAAATTAAGTTACTTCACCGCCAGTTACTTCAAGTGAAAAAGCGTATCTGGTAAGATACGCTTTTTTTACATATGACAAGGTAGAAAATACCTTGCTCAGAAAAGAGATAAACAAATGCTTGAGAAAATCAGAGAAGGTTCGCAAGGGCCGGTAGCCAAAGTCATTTTAGGCGCGGTGATTTTATCTTTTGCCTTAGCTGGGATCGGTAGTTACTTAGGTCAAACCACAGAACAACCCGTTGCTGAAGTAAATGGAATTAAAATTAGCCAAACAGAATTTAGCCGTGCGTTTCAAAATGAACGCAGCCGCTTAGAACAACAATTTGGTGAGTACTTTACCCAAATAGCAGCTGATCCAACTTACATGGCTCAAATCCGTCAAGGCGTGATTGACCGTTTAGTACAACAAGAATTACAAAGCCAGTTAGCTGCCGAACTTGGTCTTCGCGTAAGTGATGAAAGCGTTCGCAAAACAATTTTAGAGCTACCTTATTTTAAAATTGGCGATCAGTTTAATAACGACCGTTACTTACAAGTGATTCGTCAAATGAACTTCCAACCTGATTCATTTCGAGAGTACCTTCGTGATGATATGACACGTAGCCAGTTAGTGTCAGCGGTTGCAGGAACTGACTTTGCATTGCAAAACGAGCTTAAATCAGCCATTGCACTGCAACAACAAACTCGCAGCATTGATTATTTAGTCATTGATAAACAAGCAATGCAGGCTGATGTTGACGTTACTGATCAAGAAGTGGCTGATTACTACGAATTAAATGCAGGGCAATTTTTATCGCCAGAGCTTATTTCAGTTAATTACATTGAGTTAGATGCAGATGATATCGATGTTGCATCGGTAAGCGAAGACGACGTAAAAGCATATTATGAGCAGAGTAAAGCGCAATATGTTGAGCCTGAAAAACGTCGTGTATCACATATCTTAATTGATAACAGTGAAGATGACGATGCGGCAAAAGCGAAAGCTGAGTCTTTACTTGCCCAGCTTAACGCTGGTGCTGATTTTGCTGAGCTAGCAGAGACATCGTCAGATGACATTGTTAGTGCAGAAATGGGTGGTGACCTAGAGTGGATTGAACGTGATGTCATGGAGCCTGCATTTGAAGATGCTGCTTTTGCACTGCAAAACAAAGGTGATTACTCTGATGTAGTAGCCTCTGAATTTGGTTATCACATCATTAAACTTACAGACATTCAATCGCAGCAAGTTAAACCTTACGATGCCGTGAAAGCCGATTTACGTGCTGAACTTGAACAAGCTGAAAAAGTGGATGCGTTTTACGAGAAGCAAACAGAAATGGGTGCGTTAGCCTTTGAGATTTCTGACCGCTTAGACGATGCTGCTGAAGTGGCGGGTGTTGAAGTACAATCTACACCGCTATTAGCACTGAGTGCGCTTCCTGAGCCGCTTAATAATCCTGCGGTTATAACCGCATTATCATCAGTTGAATTACTAGAAGATAAAGTAAACTCAGAAGTAATCGAACTAGGTAATGAGCACGTGATTGTGGTTCGTGTTAACGAGCATCAACCGGCTGCAACTAAAGCATTGAGCGAAGTAAGTGAGCAAATTAAAACACGCTTAGTAAACGAAAAAGCGTCGGATCTTGCTAAAGAAAAAGCACGTACCTTATTTGCACAAATCAAAGACGGTAAGGGCTTAAACGATGTGGCTGCTGAGCAATCACTAAACGTTCGTCAAGAGTCGCAACTAACTCGTGAAAGCTTTGCAGTTTCGCCTGCTATTGTTACCCAAGTATTCAAAATGGCACATCCTAGTGATGCAGCTGTATATGATGTAGTTAACTTAAACAATGGTGATGCAGCGATTGTTGCGCTTAAAGCGGTAAATGATGCACCAGTGAGTGACAACATTGAGCCACAAATGAAGCAAAATATCACGATGGCGCAAGCGCAGAAAAACTATACGGTATTCATTGAATCGCTTAAGCAACAAGCAGAGCTTAATGTACCAAAAGCAGCGCAACCTGCGGAATAAATAATAGCTAAACTATAAAAGGCGCCAATTGGCGCCTTTTATATTTTTGTATTAACAGCTTAATAAGCGTTGAGTAACCTTTGACTGTGGGCTTTGAAAAATAGCTTCAGTGGGACCGTATTCAACAATTTCACCTTTATTGAGAACGACTAATTGGTCGCTAATATGGCGCACTAAACTTAAATGATGGGTGATCAAAATATAGGTTAAACCGGTTTCGAGCTGTAATTTAAGTAATAAGTTAACTATTTGCGCCCTCACAGAGGGGTCAAGCGACGAAAGTGCCTCATCGAGTACAACTACCTTGGGATCTAATATAAGCGCGCGAGCGAGCGCTACACGCTGTAATTGCCCCACACTAAACATATGCGGATAGTATTGCTGATGATCAACCAGCAATCCGACCTTAAGTAAAGTACTGCCAATTTTTTCACTACGTTGAGTTTTATCAAAATCAGTATTGAATTTTAGGCAATCATCGAGCATTTCAGCAATGGTCACTGCTGGGTTCAATGAGGTGGCGGAGTCTTGAAAAATCATTCGGATATAACGACACTGCGCATCACGATTACCATTGTTTTCTATGGTGTTATTCTCTAATAATATCTGCCCGTTATCGGCACTGTATGCACCCACTAATAATTTAGCCAGGGTACTTTTTCCTGAGCCTGTTTCACCAATAATGGCAATTGTTTCACCTTTACCAATGCAAAATGAGATGTTTTTTAGTACATCAAATTTTTTACGGCTAAATAAACCTGCACGCATGTTAAAGGCTTTTGACAAGGCTTGAACTTTTAACAAGGGTTGCATTATTTTACTTCCTTGATCAATGGAAAGTGACACGCGTAACTATGGCCGTGGTGTTTAGAGAGTTTAGGGGCAACCACACACTCTTTTTGTGCTTGCGGGCAACGTGGACCGAGTCGACAACCAATCGGTAAATGTTGTAGTGTAGGTATGGTGCCTTTTAATGCATAAAAAGGTTCTTTATGGGCTAAACCATGCTCATAATCGGGCAGGCTTTTTAGTAAAGCTTGCGTATACGGATGACGAGGTTGGCTAAAAATACGGTGTGTTGGACCTGCTTCAACCATTTGACCGCAGTACAACACATGAATACCATGCGACCAATTTACTATTTCTTCTAGCTCATGGGAAATCATCAAAATAGACATGTTCTTTAGCTGATTTAAACTTTTTAATAACCTAAACACCTGTGCACGGGTGGTGCTTTCTAGTGCGGTTGTAGGCTCATCAGCAATGAGCAATTTAGGTGTACGCGCAATGGCCATGGCTATCATGACTTTTTGACAAACGCCTTCAGAGAGTTCATGAGGGTAGCTATCAAGCACGGCTTCATGATTTTTAATGCCCACTTTGTGTATCAGTGCTTTTACACGATCTTTACGCTCTCGGTTGCGTTTTAAGAAAAACCCTTTGGCGGCCACTTCAGGCAGTGTTTCAGCGATTTGGTTAAATATTTTTGCAGTAGGGTCAAGGCAGCGACTTGGATCTTGGTAAATCATTGCAATGTCTTGGCTGACGGTTTTACGGCGCTGCTCTGGTGTGAGGCGCATTAAATCGACACCGCGCCAATGCATTCTATCGGCGGTTATAACCCAGCGTTCGTTAAGTACGCCTACAATGGCTTTTGCAATTAAGCTTTTTCCTGAGCCGGATTCTCCCACTAAGGCGTGTACTTCACCTTCTTTTAAACTAAAACTTACTCGGTCAACAGCGCGAATAGCAGTTTCAGACGTTTGCAGCTCTATGGTTAAATTTCGAATATCTAGTAAATGCATTTAATCTGCCTTACGCGCTTGTAAAACTTTGCGAAGTCCATCGCCCACCAAGTTTGTTGAAAGAACGGCTAAAAATAGCAGTACACCCGGAAGAGCCACTGTCCATGGCGCTAAATAAATAAGCCCTAAGTTTTCGGCCAAAATAGCACCCCATTCAGTGGTCGGCGGCTGTGCGCCAAGTTTTAAAAACCCTAGCGCAGCAATATCTAAAATAGCAGTAGAGAGGGCCATAGTAAAAATAACCACAATATATTCATACACATTAGGAAAAATACCGCGCGATAAAATATGCCACTTAGAGGCTCCATCGAGCCGGTACGCTGTGACATAATCTTTACCTAGCTCATCAACGATTAGGTTTCTAATGGAATGAATAAACTGTGGTAACAGCGCTAAAATAATTGCCCAAACGGTATTCATTAATCCAGGTCCGAGTATGGCAATAATAATAATGGCCAATAATAATGAGGGGATAGATAAGGTTACATCAAGTAAATGGTTCAAAAAGCTAGAGCGTATGCCTTTGCTAATACCAGCAAATGTCCCGACTAACACGCCAATTATGGTGGTAATTAGTGCAGCCACGATCGACAAACCAAAAGTATAAGTCGCACCATTCATTAAGCGTGAAAGCACATCTCGGCCTAAGTCATCGGTGCCTAAAATAAACCGCACATCGCCCATTTCATTCCATGAAGGTGGTAGCAGTAGTGCATTACTGTGCTGTTGGTTTACTCCATAGGGCGCAAGAAACGGCGCTGTTGCAGCTAATATACTAAAGGCAATAAACACCCATAAACCCACCAAAGCAGGATGGTTATTTTTAAATTTTCTCCATAGTCTCGCTAATGGCGATTTATTTGAATCTTCTGAAAATAAATTAAACTTTGCCATGCGCTTGGTTCCGAGACAGGGGATCGAGTAGGGTGTATGTTAGTTCGGCTATAATTGTCGCAATAATAATGAAAAAAGAAACGGCCATTAACCCCCCTTGTATGGCAGGGTAGTCACGTTGATAAATACTGTCTATTAACCAACGGCCAATCCCCGGCCATGAAAAAATAACCTCGGTGATCATAGCAAGGGTGATTAAGGTGCTAAATTGCAAACCTATTTGCTTTATAACCGGCAGTAATGCATTTCTCAGGGCGTGATGAATAATAAGCTGTCCACGGTTAAGGCCTTTGGCGCGAGCTGTTTTGATAAAGTTTTGATCCATTACTTTTAACATTGACTCGCGAGTAAAGCGCACCAATACAGTAGTCGGATACATAGCCAGTACAATGGTGGGTAACGTTAGGTGATGCAGTGCATCAAGCATTGCCATGCCATTGTAGGGAAAATCAGCTAGTAAAATATCCAGTAAGATAAACCCCGTACTGGCAGGTATTTCATACAATAAGCTCACTCGCCCCGACATAGGAAACCAACCAAGTTTGAGCGAAAAAACCATAATTAGTAATAACGCGAGCCAAAAAATAGGCATAGAATAGCCAACCATAGCTGTTGAGCTAATTAATTTATCAGGCCATTGTTTATGATAAGCCGATGCTAAAATCCCGACAGGCACGCCAACCACAACCGAGATGACTAACGCATAAATACTCAGCTCTAAGGTCGCTGGAATTAAATCAACCACGTGAGCAAAAACACTATCTCCTGAGGCAAACGACACGCCCCAATCGCCTTGTACTATTCGCCCAACAAAGGCAATGTACTGCATAAAGTAGTTACTGTTAAACAGGTACTTTTCTTCTAGCTGTGCATTTTGAGTAAAGTTAGTGTCTGGTATGCCGCTTAAGTTACTCAGTGGATCGCCAGGGAATAAGTAGCTCAGCGAAAAAGTAAAAATACTCAGTAATAACACCATGAAAAATAACAATCCGAGGCGGCGTAAAATATAATCGAATAACATTACTTCTTCCTCGCGTTAGCCAATGAAATAGCGCCAAATGGCCCGAGTGTGATCCCCTCAACATCAGCACTACTTGCCTGAAAACGCATGCCGTGGGCTATTGGGTATAAGGGTAATTGTTCGATGATCATACTTTGTGCTGCGTCGTAATATTGTTTACGTAAATTTAAATCGGTCGTATCGAGAGCTTTAGTTAACAGTAAATCAAATTCAGGATTACACCAGTTCGCTGGGTTTTTGCCACTGAAGGTCGCGGTGCAGCTAAGTAACGGGCTAAAAAAGTTGTCAGGATCAGGCGTATCTGCTGCCCAACCTAATAATACACTGTCGTGACGGTGCTCGCCTATGCGTTGAATAAAGGTGTTCCACTCATACTCGACAATATTAACGTTAACGCCAATTTTGCGTAAATCGCTTTGCATCAGCTCTGCCATTTTTCGTGCATTGGGGTTATAAATACGGCTGACAGGCATAGCCCAAATGCTCATATCAAACCCTTTTTCATAACCGGCTTCTGTTAATAGTTTTTTTGCCAGTTGTGGGTCGAAAATTGGCATGTTCTTTTGTGGTTCAAACGCCCACGACGTGGGTGGTAATATTGACCGCGCACGAAGTCCATTACCGTAGTAAACTGCCTGCATTATTTTTTCTATATCAATGGCATGCACTAAGGCTTGGCGTACTTTTAAGTTATCAAACGGAGGGCGTTCGGAATTAAATGCCCAATAACCTATGTTTAAGTTGGTTTCCCTTTCAACGTTAATATCATCTCGCTGAGCTAAAATACTTAACTGTGCACTGCTAGGATGCGCAGTTACGTCACACTCTTTGGTAAGAATTTTAGCAATACGCGTGGTGCCATTAGGGGTAATGTCGTACACCAACTGCTCAAGTGCCACCTCGTGTTTCCAATAGTCAGCGTTTTTATAAAAGCGTACTAAATGGTCTCGTCGGTATTCTTTGTAAATATAAGGACCGGTGCCAACTGGATATTGATCAAATAGGTTTTCTTGGTTGTTGGCTTTGAGCGCCATGGCATATTCTTTAGAGAGCACCACGGCGAAATCGGTCGCCATATTCGCTAAAAAACTGCTTTCTGCGTTAAATAATTCAAACCGAACTTGGTGATCAGACACCCTGACAATTTTACGAATAAGTTGGTCAATACCCACACTTTGAAAGTAGGGATAATTCGCATCACCGACAAAGTGATAGGGGTTGTATACATCAAATAAACGACTGAAAGTGAAAATGACATCATCAGCGTTAAATTCGCGTGTTGGAGTAAAATACGCGGTGGTATGAAATTTAACCCCTTTACGCAGAGTAAAAGTGACAGACTTACCGTCTTTGCTAATTTTCCAGTCGGTGGCTAGTTCGCTTTTAAATTCAGCAGTCACAGGGTCAATACTAATTAACCGGTCGTACAACTGGTTAGCAATAATATCGATGGTTGATCCTGTGGTTGTGACTTGTGGATTGAACGACACAGGATTTGCCTCAGCGCAATAAACGAGGCCTTGGTTTTTTTCTTCTAAGATTTCTTCTTTACTATCAATGCAACCTACTAAACTCAATGATAATAAAGCAAGTAATAATTTATGCACCCGCACAACCTCTACTATTCCAGCAAATTGTATTTTTTCAAATAACCACGTAATTGATGATACGTTAAACCAAGTACTTCTGCAGTCTTCTTTTGATTAAATTGGCTATGTTCTAATGCTTTTTTTATTAATGTGATCTCAAATTCATTAGAGAGTGTTTTTAAGTCACAAGGAAACTCAGGTTCTGCGTTACTCAAACTCGGTGTTACAGGCGCTTCTTTGGGCTGGGTGTTAACAACTTCATTTTGCACAGCAACAGGGGCTTGTGCATGTTTAATACGTGCTTTAGGTCTAAAGCGGCTTTCGAATGGGTCTAAAATAATTTTATGCACAGGGATATGTTCATTGCCGTGGCGATAAAGACTTCGCTCCACCACATTTTTAAGCTCACGCACATTACCCGGCCACTCATAACTGAGTAAACTTTCTTGTGCATTGCGAGTAAAGCCACTAAATAACTCCCACTCTAAGTCGCGTGCCATATTCATTGCAAATTGCTCAGCCAGTAACATAATATCGTCTTGGCGTTCGCGCAGTGGCGGTAGAGTGATCACATCAAATGCGAGCCTATCGAGTAAATCGCTTCTAAATTCACCTTGCTGCGCTAAATGCGGTAAGTCTTCATTGGTCGCACAGACTAAGCGCGTATCTACTTTAACCGTTTGTTTGCCGCCAACACGCTCAAACTCACCATACTCTATTACCCTTAATAGCTTTTCTTGCACTAGGGCAGAAGTATTTGCCAACTCATCTAAAAATAAGGTGCCGCTATTAGCCCGCTCAAATCGGCCTTCATGGCGTTTACTTGCGCCAGTAAATGCACCACTTTCATGGCCAAATAATTCACTTTCGAGTAGATTTTCGTTTAATGCCGCACAGTTAAGTTTGACGTAACTTTGATCCCAGCGCTTGGATAAAAAGTGTAAACGTGCTGCAATAAGCTCTTTACCGGTACCACGTTCACCAATAATAAGTACGGGTTTATCTAGGTTTGCTAGCTGCGATACCTGATCAAGAACCGATAAAAAGCTGTCTGATTGGCCGAGCAAATTATCCTGTTGGCGATATTGACTCATATTTCCTAACTCTTAGTCATTTTTACTAACAGTTAGTGTATTTCATTATGATTGATAACAAAAGCAATTTGTAATTTACATTTAACTATTTGAAATTTATTGCTATTTTAAAATTAAAAAAGTTGGCAAGCATATTGATACTAATAAAAGCAGACACATTTAGATTAAATAATAGAGGTATATGTTATGGGAATTTTTTCACGTTTTGCAGACATTGTTAATTCTAATATCAATGCCATTTTAGATAAAGCAGAAGACCCTGAAAAAATGGTTCGTCTTATTATCCAAGAGATGGAAGATACACTGGTAGAGGTACGCTCTACATCAGCAAAAACACTCGCTGAGAAAAAAGAATTAGTACGTCGCGTAGATACACTAAAAGCCCAAGTAAGCGATTGGCAAGAGAAAGCCGAACTGGCACTGAGCAAAGATCGTGACGATTTAGCACGCTCAGCATTACTTGAAAAGCAAAAATCAGCCGACGCAGTTGCTGCGGTAGAAAGTGAACTTGACCATGTAGAGTCTCATATTGAGAAGCTACAACAAGAGGTTACTACGCTACAAGAAAAGCTAGCAGATGCTAAGGCACGTCAAAAAGCGATTATTTTACGTCAACGCTCGGCTGAGTCGCGCCTTGAAGTTAAAAAAGCGCTTGATAGTTCTAAAGTAGAGGATGCACTTAATCGCTTTGAACGTTACGAAACCAAAATTGATGGGCTAGAATCTCAAATAGAGTCTTATGATTTAGGTAAACAAACGTTAGCTGATGAAATTGCAGACTTACAAAAGAATGAAAAGATTGATGACGAGTTAGCTGAACTTAAAAAGAAACTCGCAAATAAATAAAACGATAATATCAGGGGCCACGTGCCCCTGACATCAACATAGAATAAGGATTGTCAGGAGAGGATTATGTTTGATCCAGAGATACTAGTTGCCCCCTTTATCTTATTTATGATTTTTGTTGCGCCACTGTGGTTAATTTTACACTACCGTAGCAAAAAGCAAGTAAGCCAAGGGTTGAGTGAGCATGAGCACCGCCAATTATTGGAGCTAGCACAAAAAGCTGAAAAAATGGCTGATAGAGTAGAAACATTAGAAGCGTTGCTTGATCAAGAGTCACCTCAGTGGAGACAAAAAGTATGAACACTAAACGCGAATTATTCAGAGACCCACAACGCGGCAAAATAGCTGGCGTATGTGCCGGTTTAAGTGACTACTTTAATATGGAGTTATGGTTAGTTCGCATTATATTTGTTAGTGCGGTACTACTAACCGGTGGCCCATTATTTGTGGTAGCGTACATTGCAGCATGGTTTATTTTAGATAAAAAACCTGCTGCAACACGTAAAACGCATTCAACTTACAGTGATGACCCACTAGAAGTTAAGTTTAAAGTATGGCAAAAGGGCGAGCCACCTCGTCGTGCATTACAAGACTTAAAAGAGCGTTTAACACGTGTTGATGTTCGCTTACAAGAGATGGAACGTTACGTTACCTCAAGCGAATTTACGGTCAGTCGTGAAATTAATAAACTTTAAAGGATTGATAAGCACCTTGTTTGTAACGTGAACAATTACGGCAGATAGGGTGCAAAACACTTTATGAGCCAATCATTTGCAAAAAAGACCTTTAAAACCTTTAAAGGCAAAGCACAAAAAGCCCTGCACCGTAGTTTAGACCAACATGTTAAGCTTGCTGTAACTGGGTTGAGCGGCAGTGGTAAAACCGCGTTTATAAGCGCGTTAGTTAAGCACTTAACCTCTCAGGCGAATGACAACAACTTACCTTTTTTTGATGTGATGCGCGAGCATCGTCATATTGCCACTAAAATTGTGCCGCAAGAGGCATTAAACGTGCCCACTTTTGATTATAACCGTGCAATGAGTGCCTTACTGCCAATGGAAGGTGACCCTGCTTGGCCGGCGTCTACTGAGCGAATAAATACCCTACGCTTGGCGATTAAATACCAAAGTAATGCGGGTCTGCGAGGTCATTTTTCACCGCAATCAACGTTATACCTTGATATTATTGACTATCCAGGCGAATGGCTGCTCGATTTACCTATGCTTGAACAAAGCTATACTGCGTGGTGTGAACAGCAATACCCATTATTAAATCAGTCTCCTCGCAGCGCTACCTCAGGCGATTTTTTACACGCCGTAGAGCAACTTGATTTACATGCGCCTGTGGATGAAAGTGAGCTTGCTAACATTGCACAACTTTATCAACGCATGCTAGTAGGGCTAAAAAAAGACACCAAACTTGCGATGTTACAACCCGGGCGAATGTTAATGCCGGGCGACTTGCAAGGTGCGCCGTTATTGTTATTTTTTCCAATAAACCCTGAAATGATGAAAGACGATGTGGTGGCGGGTTCTAATTTAGCGCATTTAATTAAACGTTTTAATGCTTACGTGAAAGAAGTCGTTAAGCCATTTTATAATGAGCATTTTCGTCATTTTGACCGCCAAATTGTGTTGGTTGATGTACTCAGTGCATTAAATGAAGGCCATGAAACGTTGCATGAGCAAAGCCGTGTTATTAATCAATTGTTGGCACATTTTAGTTATGGGGAGTCTGGCTTTTTTAAACGTTTATTCAAACCGAATATTGATAAAATATTGTTTGCGGCTAATAAGTCAGATCACATCAGTGCTAAGCATCATAAAGCGTTAGCCTTGTTACTAGACTCGCTGGTTAAAGAGCAAAGTAATCATTTAAAGTTTGATGGTGTACAAATTGAAACTATGGCTATGTCATCAATTACCGCAACCCAACCTCGCCAAGTGGTTGATAAAGGTCAAACCCTTGATTGCGTTTACGGTAAACCTTTAAATGAGCATGAGTGGCTGACTTATTTACCACCAGAGCCGCCAAGTAGAATGCTTAATAAAAGTGAGTGGCCAGCGCAAGGGTTTGAATTTTTGTCATTTTCGCCGATGCCAAGCCCCGACAAGCAACTTAAACATATTCGATTAGATCATGTGATGCAGTACTTGCTAGGAGATAAATTAACATGAGTGAGTCAACGCAACAGTTTCAAGCAGGGCGTCGTATTAGTGCACAAAGTATTGAGCAAAACGAGCCTGCGTTAACACCTGCTAAAATTATTGAACACGGACAAAGTGATTACACCTCTGAGCTTGAGGATGATGCGCTTGAGCCTGAAGTTGATTTAGAGCCGGTGTATAAAAAGTCAAAATGGCAAACGCTCAAAGGCTTGTTTGCGCTCAGCTTTATTATTTTAGTACTGCTAGAGTTTGGGTTTTCTATTGTGCTTGCTTATCAGCAATCGCTTATTTTGGGCAGTGTTTATTTAACCGCCGTGGTAAGCGCTCTGCTATTAATAACAAGATTGTTATGGCGAGAGTATCGGATGTTGCGCAGTTTAAAGCGTAATCAGCTGCATCGCCATGAAGCCGATAGGCTATTAAACAGTGAGCAAGTGGGTGGTGCACTCCCTTGGCTTGAAAAATTGAACAAGCACCAGCAGTTAGACAATTTTGAAAACTTTAAAAACCAAGTTGCTACGCACCATAGTGATAAAGAAATAATGACACTTTACGCTAATAGCCTACTGGTAACGCAAGACACCCAAGCTAAAAAGCTTATAAACCGCTTTGCAACAGAGTCAGCCTTATTAGTCGCATTAAGCCCTCTTGCGCTGGTGGATATGATAGCGGTGTTATGGCGCGGTACAAAATTAATTGAACAAATAGGTAAAATTTATGGCATTGGTTTTGGTTACGCCAGTCGCATTAAACTCTATCGAATGCTGTTAAAACAAGTCATGTTTGTAGGTAGTGCAGAGCTTGTATCTGATTTAGCTGCCACGGCACTTAGTGCTGAGCTATTAGGCAAACTTTCAGGGCGAGCCGCGCAAGGCGTCAGTGCGGGTATATTTACAGCACGTATAGGCTATAAAGCCATGGAATTAAGTCGACCCTTACCGCGTCTTGAAAATAAACGCAGCTTGTTAAAAGGCACTGTTCAAGGGATTGCGAGTAAAATTATGAGTCGCACTAAGAGAGCGGAGAGTAAATAGTTGGCAATATTTGTGTACAGCTTTTTGAGTAAAGTTTGCACAAATAGCCATCTGAGCATCCGGCATGCTTGTGATTTAAAGTGCGGTGCGTTTTATTTATGTAATTGACACACATAATAAAAACGAGAGCACACAATGAGCAAGCATCATCAACACACCCAATGTATCCATGGCCCACAAAAAGCCAATGATCCCCATGGCGCATTAACCTCGCCATTATACCAAACATCGACATTTCATTTTGAAAATGCTGCGCAGGGTGCTGCACGGTTTGCTGGCGATGAGCCAGGTTATATTTATACGCGTTTGGGTAACCCTACCACCACTGAACTTGAACAAAAAGTGGCGCAATTAGAGGGCTGTGAGGCTGCAGCGGCAACGGCTACAGGTATGGGAGCGGTATCGGCTTCGGTACTGAGCTTTTTATCACAAGGCGATCACTTAGTTGCATCAAGTGCGCTTTATGGCTGCACCTTTGCTTTTTTTGCGCATATGTTGCCGCGTTGGGGCATTGAAGTCACCTTTGTGGATATGACCAATGAAGATGAGTTACGTGCTGCAATAAAGCCAAACTCAAAAATGATATTTGCAGAGACACCGATAAACCCGACGATGGCCGTTATTGATTTAGCACTTATTGGTGATGTAGCAAAACAGCATAATTTAATAAGTGTGGTCGACAATACCTTTTTAACGCCGCTGCTACAGTCACCTAAACAATACGGCATCGATATTATTATGCACAGTGCTACCAAGTATTTAAATGGTCACGGCGATGTAGTCGCAGGTATTGTGTGTGGATCCCTTGAGCACATTACACAGATTAAAATGACGGTGTTAAAAGATATAGGCGCGACGATTAGCCCACACGATGCATGGTTAATTAACCGAGGTTTAAAAACATTAGCTATACGGGTAGAGCGTCATTGCCAGAGTGCGCAAACGATTGCTGAATATTTAGAGGCTCACCCTCAAGTGAGTAAAGTGTACTATCCGGGACTGAAGTCGCACCCAGGTCATCGGTTTATTGGTAAGCAAATGAAAGCTGCTGGCGGTGTTATTGCTTTTGAAATTAAAGGGAGTTTAACCGACGGTGAGCAGTTTATTGATAGCATGAAGCTATGTACTTTAGCGGTTAGCTTAGGCGATGCTGAAACACTTATTCAACACCCTGCATCGATGACCCATTCGCCTTACACACCCGAAGAAAGATTAGCAGCCGGAATTAGTGATGGTTTAATTCGCTTATCAGTTGGGCTTGAAGATGTTAATGATATTATTAACGATCTCAACCAATCATTTACTAAAATATCGTAAGGTGTAATTTATTATTTACAGAAATATCGATCTGTAAGTGCTGTTAAATATAGGCTGTCTCTTTATCTTTGCTCTAGTGTAATTATAAATTTACGATATTCGTGTTCTGCGAAAGTATTGATCTGAGTCAAGCTATTAAACTTTTGTTCACTTTTGCATAGTATGGCTACATCGAATAGCCGAGCACGTGGCTATTATTTTGACACCGATTTAGGGTTTAAACCCAAAGAAGGTATTTATGGCTAAAGCAAGTAATTACACCTCTAAAACACCAGATGAAAATGGCGTTATACATTGGAGCGATGAAGAAAATAAAATTTGGTCTGAGCTTGTAGCACGCCAACTTGCGTGCATTGAAGGCAAAGCCTGTGACGAGTACATGGAAGGGTTAAAAAAAATTAATCTACCGCATGATCGTATTCCACAGCTAAGTGAGCTAAACGAAGTGCTATTGGCAACAACAGGTTGGCAAGTAGCACCTGTACCTGCACTTATCGACTTTGATGAGTTTTTTAGACTACTGGCCAACAAGCAGTTTCCTGTTGCTACGTTTATTCGTAGCCGTGAAGAATTTGATTATTTACAAGAGCCCGATATTTTTCATGAAATATTCGGTCACTGTGCCATGCTAACAAATCCTGACTTTGCTGAATTTACGCATAAGTACGGGCAACTAGGTTACGCGGCAGAGAAAAAAGACCGCGTTTATTTAGCGCGCATGTATTGGTTTACGGTCGAATTTGGTTTGATGCAAACTGAAAAAGGATTACGTATTTACGGGGGCGGTATTTTATCAAGCCCAGGAGAAACCCAATACGTGTACTCTGATACACCAGAAATTAATCCAATGAATGTGCTAGATGTGCTGCGCACGCCATACCGTATTGATATTATGCAGCCGCTGTACTACACCATTAATTCGATTCATGATCTGTTTGAAATATCGCAAATGGATATAATGACTTTAGTTGAGCAAGCTAAGGCGCTTGGTTTACACGAGCCGAAATTTCCCCCAAAAGAAAAATTAACTAGTTAGTTTTTTAATAAAAGTAACACTAGAATTAAGGATTTAAAATGTCTTCATTAAGTGAACAAAAATGTGAAGCCTGTCATGCAGATGCTCCAAAAGTATCAGATGCAGAATTGGCTGAATTAATTAAAAAAATCCCTGATTGGGTGCCGGAAGTACGCGACGGTATTATGCAATTAGAGCGCGTTTATAAGTTTAAAAACTTTAAGCAGGCCATTGCATTTACTAATAAAGTTGGCGATATGGCTGAAGATGAAGGCCATCACCCTGGTGTATTAACCGAATGGGGTAAAGTAACTGTTACTTGGTGGAGCCATTCAATTAAAGGTTTGCATAAAAACGATTTTATTTGTGCCGCTAAAACAGACGATGTATTTAACGCGCTGTAATTATATTTGAGTAAATAAAAAGGCACTTTACAGTGCCTTTTTTATTTTTAATTACCGTTTTACCAATATTGACTGCATCCGTTAAGCTTTATCGGTATTTAACATGTCATCATGTTCGGCCATATCCCAAGGAAGTTCGCCTGGGCTATTACCTAGAAAGTGTAAGTAGTTCTCAAATTGGTCAAGAATATCTTTCACAATATCATCTTCAGTGTAGCCATAAACATCGTATGACAGACCACCGCGACGTAAAAACACGTCGGCCTTATAATACTTTTCAGCATCGTTGTTATCAGGCTTTAGCTCTGAGTAAGCAAAGCTTGGCATAGGATGCTCGGTAAGGCGAATATCATAAACAAAATCCACATGTTCATGGCGCAGCACCGTTAAATGAGCGCGACCTAAATCAGTATCAAATTCCACCACTGCATGCCATTGTCTAGATTTCAATTCTGCTTGTACGGCTTTCATTGCCTCAACTACCACGCTACCAATAAAAGTATGTACTTTTTCTTTATTAGGGTAATTGACCATAGCCGCTAAACGACGCTTCCAGTGAGACAAGTTAATGTTGCGGCTATTAAGTGTATGTGCTTGCAAGCTGGTGTCTCGATGGCCTTCAATTTTTAGAGCTCGCCAAAGCCCCGCCGTGGCAATTAGCATAATAATAGCAAAGGGTAAGGCACTGGCTATGGTCATGGTTTGCAGCGCACTTAGTCCGCCTGCCACTAATAAAACAGCCGCCACAGCACCTTCAAGTACCGCCCAAAACACGCGTTGCCAAGCCGGCGTATTAATGCTTCCTCCAGAGGCGAGTGAATCAATGACTAAAGAGCCTGAATCAGATGATGTAACAAAAAAAGTTATGATCAAAATGACAGTGAGTAGTGAAATGAAAAATGACAGTGGTAACACTTCAAATAATTGAAATAATGCGACGGCATGATTTGCTTGTACATCGCCAATAAGCGTATCAAACCCCTCATTCATAATTAAGTTAAGTGCCGTATCACCAAAGACTGAAAACCATAAAAAGGTAAAAATAGTGGGAACTAACATTACCCCAACAACAAATTGTCGGATGGTTCTACCACGGCTAATTTTAGCGATGAACATACCCACAAACGGTGCCCACGCAATCGTCCAGCCAAATATAAATAAAGTCCAGTTACCAATCCAATCACTGCGACTATAAGCTTGTAAATTAAAAGTACGCTCAACAATACCGCTTAGGTAGCTGCCGGTATTTTGTAAAAATGATTCTAAGATGTGAATAGTTGGGCCAATGAAAAACACAAAAGCCATTAGTGAAACCGCTAAGGTCATATTCACAATTGATAATCGCTTGACCCCTTTATCCATACCGGCCACCACTGAGAGTGTTGCTGCCGCAGTAATAACGGCAATGGCCGTAATTTGCACTGTGGTATTAATAGGGATGTTTGGCCATAAGTAATGTAGGCCAGCATTTATTTGAGTCACCGAAAGCCCTAGTGTAGTGGCAATACCAAATAAAGTACCTAATATGGCAAATACATCCACAGTATGGCCGATTGGGCCATAAATTTTATCGCCAATAAGTGGATACAACGCAGAGCGAATAGACAGTGGTAAGCCATGGCGAAATGCAAAGTAAGCAAGCACTAAACCAACAATTCCATAGATAGCCCAAATATGAAATCCCCAATGGAAAAAGGCAATTTGCATTGCCTGCTTGGCGGCATCAACGGTTTCAGCCGCCCCCGATGGCGGGGATGCGTAATGCAGCACAGGTTCAGCAACACCAAAATAAAGCAGTGCCACGCCATAACCGGCAGAAAAGAGCATGGCAAACCATTCACCAAAGCTGTATTGTGGCTGTGCATGATCGGGCCCTAATTTTATATTCCCCCAGCTAGAAGCCGCGACTGAGACAATAAATACCAAGAAAATAGCGACAGACAACATATAAAACCAGCCAAAGGTTTCTGTTATCCACGTAAGGGCAACACTAAATGCCTGACCTGCGAGTTCAGGGTTACTACTTGTACCAATCACCAAAAGTAGAATAATAAATACGGCGGGCAAAAATACAGGTAGCAAAATGGTTGAGCGTAAAGCAGTTTTTGTCATATTAATCCTTAATATTAATTGCTAACTTTCAAGTATGCCTGACTACCTTATTATAAATTCACTAGGGTTGGCTAATTTTGCAGCTTAAAAATGTCACTTTTTTAAATTAAAGTTAATATTTACAGCAGCTTGGTTTTAAAAAAGAAAGTAAGAGAAAGTTGATGTGAGAGTATTAAAGTATTTATTTTAGAGGGGGATAGCCTTTTATAGGCTAAGGACTAAATCGAGTCTTAGCGTTTCCAATCACATTGCTTTACCAGCTCAAACCAAGGGCTGGTAAAGTCCTTAGCGACAATAGGGGCGGGTAAGGTTACAGCTACATCTAGCTTGTTGGCTAAATAGCGCGCGACTAGTTGTTTCATTTTATCGCTTTCTAATTGCTCATACGCTGTTTGTAACTGTTGTTTGTCTTTTTGGCTTATAAAACCCCCAGTCAAATTTTTGTAGTCTATTTCAAGCCAAAAAAGTAATGCTTGTTTCGCTTCATTGGGAAAGGCATGGGTTAATGTGGCCGTTGGGCTATAGAGTCGCTCAAAATTAATTTGCTGCTCTTGAATCAAAAAAACCATTAATAAATTAAGCCCGGTTGAGATTTGCCCCGCGCGTTTATCAATGTTTTGGTTATTTCTTAATGCACTTCTAAAATAGCGCTCAGCTTCGGGTATATTGCCCTCATCCAGGGCTAAATAACCTAAGTTACTTTCTATCAGTGCGGTTACATTGGGAAGCTGTAATTGTGTGGTGATCTTATGACTGTCGAGGTATAAAGCACGCGCTTTTGCAAAGTCATCTTGCGAGCGAGCAACCAATGCCATACTGTTGGTGAGTGTTAAGCGTTGACGATCGTTTTGCGCATATTTGTAAGCACATTTAAATGAGTACTGGGCATCGTCTAAATATTCTGCATGGCGAAGCCATATTCCCAAGGCACTCATAATGGTGGTCAGTTTTTGTTTGAAATAATCAGTTTGATGATGCTGAAATATTGCGTCAATCGATGTATAAAGCTCGTCATAGTGACTTGTAGGTACTGCTGTACGGGCATAGATAAGGTGCCAGCGGATAAATAATTCTGGCGGCATGAGTTGTAACCCTGTGAGGTTTTCTAAAATAGTAATAGATTGAGCTGGATTAACAGTAAGATAATCTTCGGCTTCGTCTAATTTTTTTTCAAAGGTATTGAAGTCATTAGCAAAGACGTGTTTTGAACATAATAATATCAACCAACTTATTACAAAAAGCCGCAACAACTTAACCTCGACAATCGAACTATGCGTTAATTCACTATAGTTGTAGGCATCTAACAAAGCAACGCAATTAAAGGGGACAGGTTTGTGAGAAAGTATTTTAAAATCACTAAAAAAGCCCTAAAGCTATACAAGCTTAGGGCTTTTTCTGTATGTAATTAAATTTTAGCGAATACACATTAACTTAATGTGTCGTTGGGTTTCGTTTTATTCAACCCAACCTACGTTTAACATCAACCTGCTTAGCGCTAACAGCTAAAAACTTACAGCTGCTTTTAATCATCAATCGAGCGCAGTAGGGCATTAATGCCCACTTTTTCGCGAGTTTGTTTATCTACTTTTTTCACAATAATAGCCGCATACAAGCTATGGCTGCCATCTTTTGAAGGCAGTGCACCTGGAACCACAACCGCGCCGGCAGGCACACGGCCATAGTGAATTTCACCGGTTTCACGGTCGTAAATACGGGTACTTTGGCTAATGTAAACTCCCATTGAAATAACGGCGCCTTCTTCAACAATTACGCCTTCAACAATTTCTGAACGTGCGCCAATAAAACAGTTGTCTTCAATGATGGTAGGATTCGCTTGTAACGGCTCTAAAACGCCGCCTATGCCTACGCCGCCAGATAAGTGTACGTTCTTGCCAATTTGAGCACATGAGCCCACTGTCGCCCATGTATCAACCATGGTGCCATCGTCAACAAATGCACCTATGTTTACGTACGATGGCATTAATACGACATTTTTACCTACAAAGCTGCCTTTACGAGCAACGGCGTTGGGTACGACACGCATGCCGCCTTGCTGAAATTGCTCCGGCGTGTAGTCGCTAAATTTAAGCGGTACTTTGTCGTAAAATTGGTTTACGCCGTCGTTCATTGGCTGATTTTCACGAATTCTAAATGAAAGTAGTACTGCTTTTTTAAGCCACTGGTGAACAACCCATTCGCCTGAAATTTTCTCTGCAACGCGAGCAGCGCCGCTATCTAATAGCTCAAGCGCATCTATAATTGCTTGTTTAACATCGCTTGATACTGTAGCAGGGCTAATGCTGTCGCGGTTATCCCACGCATTTTCAATCATGGTTTTTAAATCTGACATAGTGTCCTCTTATTCAATTTCGGCGTTGAGTTTTTTACGTAATGCCTGATGAATTTTTGCTTGCTCTTCATCAGTCAGCGCTTGATATTCGTTATTTGATACCACAAAGAAATCTTCTGCACGTTCGCCTACCGTGGTAATACGTGCGGCATGTATGTGGAGTAAGTAAGCTTGAAAAACCTCGGCTATTTTAGTTAATAGTCCAGGTATATCAACCGCTTGAATTTCTATTAAGCTACGATCCTTACGAGGGTGCGGGCGCAGTACAATTTTAGGTTTAATATTAAAGTCTTTAAAACGCTGTGATCGGCTCTTTTTAAAGCGTATTTTTTTACGTGGATCATGAAGCGCTTGCTCTAATCCGCGTTTAATCGATTGTGCGCGGCTACTGGCAATCGGATCGCCGTTAACTTCTAAAATAACAAAGTTGAACAGTACGTAGCCATCTTTGGTGGTCAGTACTTGGGCGTGCTGAATTTGCGCTTTTTTAGAGCCAATAACACTTACCAGTCGAGCAAAGAGGGCACCTGAATAGGGGCTATAAGCAAACACTTGGGTACCGCCATGCATCGCTTTATTAGAAACGATAACACTGGGCTGGCTTAAATCAGTGCACTTGAGTAAGTGCTCAGTATGCCAAGAAATTTGTTGCTCACTAAAAGCGGTAAAGTAATTTGCTTTAAAACGGCTCCAAATTAAGTCAATTTGCTCCTCGTGATAATGCAAATTAAGCAGGCGTTGCTTAGCTTGGTGCTTTTTATCACGAATTTGGTCGCGTTGATCCATTGGGTTTTCAAGCCCAAGGCGCAAGGCGCGCTGTGTGTGCAAATAAAGCTCGCGCAGCAGCGTGTTTTTCCAGTCATTCCATAGGTTGTCATTGGTGGCTCGAATATCAGCCACGGTTAAACAATAGAGGTAATCGAGTTGGCGTTCGGTTTTTACTCGCGATGCAAAATCTTTTATTACATCGGGGTCGTTAATATCTTTACGTTGCGCAGTTACCGACATAAGTAAGTGATTGCTTACCAACCACGCTATAAGCTTACCATCTGAAGAGGCAAAACCATGCAGCTTTGAAAACGCTATGGCATCAACAGCGCCCAGCTCTGAGTGATCGCCACCACGCCCCTTAGCAATATCATGAAAAATACCAGCCAAATACAGTAATTCGGGTTTATCCATGCGCGTAACTATTTCACTGCAAATTGGAAAGTCACTAATGCTGGTTTTATCGAAGTATTGGTAAATATTATTAATTAATTTATGGGTATGTTCATCTACGGTATAGGCATGAAACAAATCAAACTGCATTTGGCCAAAAATATTGCGCCACTGCGGAAGGTAAGCGGCAATCATGCCGTGCTTATGCATTAGCGTAAATGCACGGCCCATGCCGTTAGGGTGCTTTATAATACGTAAAAAAGCTTCGCGGCACGCGGCATAATCTTGTAAGTCACCTAATAAGCGACGACGTACTTGGCGGATAGTTCGAATGGTACTTGGGTATATATGGGTAATTTCTGGGTGATCAGCAATGTGCTCAAATAATACAAAAAGTTGGTCACGCCTAAAAAATACTGATGGACTTTTTACCCGAATTTGATGGCCCACGCGTTCAAAATTACGATCAAGTTCTTCAACAGTGGCTTGGCTGCTGTCTGGTGAAATACTTTGCTCAAAGTACGAAAGTAGCATTTGATTAAGTTCACGCACACGGCTCATTATTCTGAACAAGCGTTTCATCATGCGCTCAACAGAGGCTTTACCATCACTACCAAAACCCAAAATTTCAGCCGCTTGCGGTTGGTGATCGAATAATAAGCGGTTTTCTGAGCGACCCGCGGCTAAATGCAAAGCAAAGCGAATATTCCATAAATTTTCAAGGCACTCTAACAGTTCTTGGTATTCTTCGTGAGTTAGGTAGCCGTGATTTATCAGCTCTTGCAGGGTTTCGGCTCTAAAGTGTTTTTTAGCAACCCAAATAATGGTTTGTAAATCGCGCAGCCCGCCTGGATTTTCTTTTATATTAGGCTCTAGATTATAAGCCGTACCATGACATTTTTTGTGGCGTAAATTTTGCTCTTGTACTTTTGCAACAAAGAACTCTCCAGAGCCCCATACAGGCCTTTCGATGAGGTGACTTTTGAGCTTTTCGAATTCAATATGGTTGCCGAAAATTAATCGGCTTTCTAGTAGGCTGGTGGCAAAGGTAACATCTTCACGTTTTTGCTCTATGGCTTGTTCAATGGTACGTACACTGTGACCTATTTCTAAATTAAGATCCCACAGCATAGTGACAAACTGGCCAATTTTTTCGCAAATACCGTCATTGGGTTGCTGGGTAACAAGCAGTAAAAAGTCAATGTCGGAGTAGGGATGAAGTTCACCGCGACCATAACCTCCTACAGCAATTAAAGCGAGATCTGGCTCGTGGGCTAAATCGAAAACATGAAAGAGTTTAATCAGTAACCGGTCTATAAATTCTGCACGGGCGTTTATTAGATTACCAACGGGTTGTTTTGAGAATTCATTATGCAACCATTTATAAAAATAGGCGGAGCAATCGCGGTATTCGCTAAGTTGCTGAGCATCATTGAGCAACTTTTTTACTTTGTTAGGTAATGCCACTTAGGCTGGCTCCTATATATGGACTGCATTATAAGTCTTGGATTAAGTTATTTTTATACTGTGTTTGCTGCAAAGGGAATAAATCATGTTATTTCCCTTTGCAGCAAACCACTTAATCTGTACGCAGGCTAAAGCCTGTTATTACTATGATTAAGCACACACTACTATTAGTGCTCGATGATTCTATCGATAGTATCATCTGATCGTAGTGTTAAAATTTCAACACCATTTTCAGTTACCAGTAAGGTATGTTCCCACTGAGCTGATAAACTACGGTCTTTTGTTACCACAGTCCAGTCGTCTTTTAGTAATTTACATTGGCGTTTGCCTGCATTGACCATGGGCTCGATTGTTAAACACATACCGGCTTTTAACGTTTCGCCTGTACCTGGTTTTCCGTAATGCATTACCTGTGGTTCTTCATGGAACTCGCTGCCGATACCGTGGCCGCAGTATTCACGGACGATAGAGTAGTTAAAGCTCTCTGCATATTTTTGAATAGCGGCACCAATATCACCAAGGCGAACACCCGGTTTTACCATTTTAATGGCAAGGTAAAGGCTTTCTTGGGTCACTTCTGCAAGGCGTTTGCCTTGAATGTTAGGTGTGCCAACATGGAACATTTTTGAAGTATCACCATGGTAACCATCTTTAATAACAGTAATATCAATATTGACACTGTCACCGTCTTTTAATGCTTTGTCGTTCGGAATTCCGTGACAAATTACATGATTTACCGAGGTACAAATTGATTTTGGAAAACCATGATAATTAAGAGGAGCAGGAACAGCATCTTGCACATTAACAATATAATCATGACAAATTGTATTTAACTCATCGGTGGTGATACCTGGTACCACATGTGGTTCGATCATTTCTAGCACATCAGCAGCCAAACGGCCGGCTACACGCATTTTCTCGATTTCTTCAGGGGTCTTAATCACAGCGCTCATTGAGGCTCCAAAGTTGCGTTTTTAGATGATTATCGTCGCACAATTTTTGCACGAGACGTTGAGTATTTAATTTTAATATGGTATAAAGCGCGCCGTCTTTTTACAAATAAATTCTTAAATGATTTTTTGTATTTAAGGCAAACACAATTTTATTTTAACACACACACGTATCGTCACATACACTTGGGTGCATTTCAGTTTCATTTAACTGCGGTGTTGGTGCTATGGGATATGTGGAGGCCTAACCCTAAACAACTTAGAGGATTTACAAAATGGCAAACGTTTCAATGCGCGATATGCTTCAAGCTGGTGTTCACTTTGGTCACCAAGCACGTTACTGGAACCCTAAGATGAAGCCTTTCATCTTCGGCGCACGTAACCGTGTACATATCATCAACCTTGAGCAAACTGTACCAATGTTCAACACTGCACTTAAGTTTTTATCTAGTGCTGCTGCAAACAAAGGTAAAGTTCTTTTCGTTGGTACTAAGCGCGCAGCAAGCGAAGCAGTAAAAGAAGCTGCTTTACAAAGCGATCAATTCTTCGTTAACCACCGTTGGTTAGGCGGCATGTTGACTAACTGGAAAACAGTTCGTCAATCAATCAAGCGTCTTAAAGACCTTGAAGCTCAAAGCCAAGACGGAACTTTCGAGAAGTTAACTAAGAAAGAAGCGTTAATGCTTACTCGTGAAATGGAAAAGCTTGAAAAGAGCCTTGGTGGTATTAAAAACATGGGTGGCCTTCCAGACGCTATCTTTGTAATCGATGCTGACCACGAGCACATTGCTATCCGTGAAGCTAACAACCTAGGTATCCCAGTTGTTGCAATCGTTGATACTAACTCTAACCCAGACGGTGTTGATTACATCGTACCTGGTAACGATGATGCTATCCGTGCAATCAACCTTTACACTAGTGCTGTTGCAGCTGCGATCACTGAAGGCCGTGAGAGTAACATCGTTGCTCAAGCTGAAAAAGATGACTTCGTAGAAGCTGAGTAATTAGCTGTCATCAAGTCTTCATCTTTTAAAGGTGAAGACTTGCTATTCTTGTGGAGCGGGTAACCCGCTTATCTAAACCTGATTTCAGATTTGAGGATTTACTAATGGCTGTAACTACTGCCCTAGTTAAAGAATTACGCGAGCGTACTGGCGCTGGCATGATGGATTGTAAAAAAGCGTTAACTGAAACTGATGGTGACATCGAGTTAGCGATTGAAAACATGCGTAAGAGCGGTGCTGCAAAGGCTGCTAAGAAAGCAGGTAACATCGCTGCTGAAGGTACTATCATCATCAAGCAAAACGCGGGTGTTGCAGTACTTGTAGAAGTTAACTGTCAAACTGACTTCGTTGCTAAAGATGCAAGCTTCCTAGCATTTGCTAACAAAGTTGCAGATGCTGCTATCGCTGACACTTCATCTATCGAAGACTTACAAGCTAAGTTCGAAGAAGACCGTGTTGAGCTAGTAACTAAAATTGGTGAAAACATCAATGTACGTCGTCTTCAGTACATCACTGGTGAACAACTAGTTGAGTACCGTCACGGCGAGCGTATTGGTGTTGTTGTTGCTGGTGTTGCTGATGAAGAAACACTTAAGCACGTTGCAATGCACGTTGCTGCTTCAAACCCAGATTACCTAACGCCAGATGACGTACCTGCTGATGTTGTTGAAAAAGAAAAGCAAGTACAAATCGATATTGCGATGAATGAAGGCAAGCCTGCTGAAATCGCTGAGAAGATGGTTGTTGGTCGTATGAAGAAATTTACTGGTGAGGTTTCTCTTACTGGTCAAGCTTTCATCATGGAACCGAAAAAATCTGTTGGCGAAATTCTTAAAGAGAAAAACGCAACAGTTACTGGCTTTGTACGTATGGAAGTTGGTGCAGGTATCGAGAAGAAAGAAGAAGATTTTGCTGCTGAAGTTGCTGCTCAAATTGCAGCTGCTAAAGGTCAGTAAGACATACTATTTGTGATGCAAAAGGAAAATACATGCAATTAAAGTACTATTTGCTTTTGCGTCACGCTTAGAAATTCTTTAAAATAACCGCGCTTTTATGTTTAACATAAGCGCGGTTATTTTTTATCCATAATTCAATAAAAGTTGGCCCCAAAACTATGACTATCAATCGCAAACCTATTTTTAGACGTGTTCTTCTCAAATTAAGTGGTGAAGCTTTAATGGGAGACGAAGGCTTCGGCATCGACCCTAAAGTTTTAGACCGTATGGCACAGGAAATTAAAGAGCTCGTAGAACTCGACGTAGAAGTGGGTTTAGTTATTGGTGGCGGCAACTTTTTACGCGGTGGCTCATTAGCCGAAGCGGGCATGAATCGTGTTGTCGGTGACCATATGGGGATGCTTGCAACCGTAATGAACGGCCTAGCTATGCGTGATGCGCTACACCGTGCGTTTGTAAATTGTCGCTTAATGTCAGCTATCCCATTAAATGGTGTGTGTGATGCGTATAACTGGGCTGAAGCAATTAGCTTGTTGAAAACAGGTCGCGTTGTTATTTTTGCCGCTGGTACGGGTAACCCGTTCTTCACTACTGACTCTGCAGCGTGTTTACGTGGCATTGAGATTGAAGCTGATACGGTAATCAAAGCGACTAAAGTGGACGGTGTATTTAGTGATGATCCGGTTAAAAACCCTGAAGCGACACTTTACCGTCACTTAAGCTACAATGAAATTATTGATAAAGAATTAAAAGTAATGGATTTAGCGGCATTTACTCTTGCTCGCGACCATAATATGCCATTGAGCGTATTTAATATGAATAAATCAGGCGCATTAAAACGCGTAATAATGGGTGAAGAAGAAGGAACTCTTATTTCTTCACAAGCCTCAGATGAAGTTAGTAAATAGATTAGGATTAAACCGTGATTAACGATATTCAAAAAGATGCGCAAGCGCGCATGCAAAAAAGTGTAGCAGCACTTGGTAGTCAATTATCTAAAATTCGTACTGGCCGTGCTCATCCTGCAATTTTAGACGGCATCATGGTGTCGTACTACGGCGCACCAACGCCTTTAAATCAAGTTGCAAATGTAACAATTGAAGATTCACGTACACTGGCTATTGGTGTATTTGATAAATCTTTAGCGCAAGCGGTTGAAAAAGCGATTATGGCTTCTGACCTTGGTTTAAACCCAATGTCTGCAGGTACGGTAATTCGTGTACCACTTCCTCCATTGACTGAAGAACGTCGTAAAGATTTAATTAAAATCGTACGTGGTGAAGTAGAAGGCGGCCGTGTTGCTATTCGTAATATTCGTCGTGATGCAAATGGCGATATTAAAAACTTATTAAAAGATAAAGACATCTCTGAAGACGAAGCTCGTCAAGCTGAAGATGCAATTCAAAAAATCACTGATAAGTTTATTAAAGAAATGGATACGCAACTAACGGCAAAAGAAGCTGAGTTGATGGAAATCTAATAACTGTTCTAGACCCAAGTAAACAGCTTTAATTAAATAATTAAGTTGCTGTTTATCAGTCTTCGCAGTTTACTATAATTGTGTGATTTTAAAGGGTAACAGAATATGTTTACTCTTTGCTAGTGGCTCGATTGTCAGTAAATACAAGGTTGTTGGCTGTATATTTATCTGCTTAAAGTAGATTTATTATCACGGGTACAGGTTAAATTTATTAGTTTTGAAACGCCGTCTGGGGTATACTAGGCGGCGTTTTTTTATGGAATACACAAAATTTATGGTTCTAGACGCTGATACAATTTCACAGCAATGTTTGCCTAAACATGTTGCTATCATCATGGATGGGAACGGGCGTTGGGCACAAGCTAGAAATAGGCCTCGTGTATATGGGCATAAAAAAGGCGTGGATGCAGTTCGTCAATCTGTGCAGTTTTGTACTAAATTAGGGATACAATCGTTAACCTTATTTGCTTTTAGTAGTGAAAACTGGCGCCGCCCTGAAGACGAAGTAAATACATTAATGGAGCTTTTTTTATTTGTACTAAGTAAAGAAGTTAAAAAGCTGCATAAAAATAACGTAAAACTAACCATCATTGGAGATTTATCTCGATTCTCTGAAAGCTTGCGCGCTAAAGTACATACTGCGCAAGAACTAACAGCGAATAACACCGGCCTGCATTTAAATGTAGCGGCAAATTACGGTGGTCGTTGGGATATGACCCATGCTGCTAAGCAGGTTGCTTTACAAGTAGCAAATGGGGAAATTGATCCCGCAGACATTACAGAAGAACATATTGCACAGCACATGAGTATGGCAGATCAGGCTCAGCCAGATTTACTGATCCGTACTGGTGGCGATGTCAGAATTAGTAATTTTTTACTTTGGCAGGCAGCCTACGCTGAACTTTATTTTACCAATACACTTTGGCCTGACTTTAACGAAGCTGCTTTTGCAGAGGCCATTGCATGTTACGTTGCCAGAGAGCGACGTTTTGGTTGCACGGGCGAACAAATAAAACAATTACTCGCTCAAACCTAAAATAGATTAAGGGTCATCATTTTGTTAAAACAACGTATTTTAACCTCACTAGTGCTAGCGCCATTAGCACTGGCTTTGGTTTTTTACACCCCACTAACGTTATTTAGTTATTTTGCGGGTGCTATTGTATTAATGGGCGCGTGGGAATGGTCTGCTTTTATGGGACTATGCGATAAACTAAAACGCGGTGCGTTTGTATTATTAGTGGCTGTATTACTTGGTTTACTTAATTTACATTGGCCTATAGAAACCCTATGGCAAGATGGTCAGCTTGTTGGCGATGCTAATTACCTATTTACCTTATCGTTTTCGTGGTGGTTAGTTGCAAGTTATTTAGTGTGGCGCTACCCCGCTATGGCTAAAGGCTGGAATGAAGGGCTTGTGATGCGCGGTATTGCAGGTTTACTGACATTGGTACCACTGTGGCTTGCGCTTAACACCCTTCGAAGTGCGCAATATACAGAATCAACACACTATGGTTCTATGCTGATTTTAGTGGTGCTAGGTATTGTATGGAGTGCCGATATTGGCGCTTACTTTACCGGTAAAAGTTTCGGTAAACATAAGTTAATGCCTAAAGTTAGTCCAAATAAAACCATAGAAGGCCTCGCCGGTGGCGTGGTTGCTGCGGTGTTATTTGTATTGGCTTTTTGTTATTACACTAACGTTGATACTTCTGTGTGGCCAATTTATGCAGTAATGACAGCATTTATTGCTTTGTTCTCTGCGGTAGGTGATTTACTCGAGAGTATGTTTAAACGTGAAGCGGGTCTTAAAGATAGCGGCAGTTGCCTACCTGGGCACGGCGGTATTTTAGACCGTATTGATAGCTTAACTGCAGCAGCGCCGATGTTTGTTATTTGCTTTGCCTGGACACTGAGTTTATGAGTGTAGTGCAACAACTGGTTATTTTGGGTGCAACGGGGTCTATAGGTCTTAGCACGTTAGATGTTGTTGCAAGAAATCAACAGCAGTTCAAGGTGTTCGCATTGGCCGCAGGGCAAAATGCAAAGAAAATGGCTGAGTTGTGTCTTGCTCATCAACCTCGCTATGCTGTTATGGCTTCAGAGCAAGCCGCTAAGCAGCTTAGTGAACTTTTAAAAGGTATATGTAAAACACAAGTAATGCATGGCGAGAAAACCATGAGTGAGCTTTGTGCGCATGTTGATGTTGATACTGTGATGTCAGCAATTGTTGGTGCGGCTGGATTACTACCCACTTTGAGCGCAGTCGAAGCGGGTAAAAAAGTGCTGCTGGCAAACAAAGAGTCATTGGTGATGTCGGGTCAGTTGTTTATTGATAAAGTGAAACAACATCAAGCAACTTTATTACCCATCGACAGCGAACATAATGCTATTTTTCAGTGTTTACCTAGTACGTTACAAAACACCCAAGGACAAGCACGGCTTGAGCAGCATGGCGTTAGCAAAATTTTATTAACTGGCTCTGGTGGCCCATTTTTAAACCGTGATATTAATACGCTTGATAGCGTTAGTGTCAGTGAAGCGGTTGCTCACCCTAATTGGTCTATGGGACAAAAAATATCAGTAGACTCAGCCACAATGATGAACAAGGGCTTAGAGTTTATTGAGGCTAAATGGTTATTTAACTGTGATGCCAGCGATATTGATGTGGTGATTCACCCACAAAGTATTATCCACTCTATGGTGCAATACCAAGATGGTTCTATTTTAGCGCAAATGGGAAACCCCGATATGCGCACCCCAATAGCACATGCGCTTGCCTTTCCACAGCGAATTGATGCGGGTGTTAAACCGTTAAACTTTTCTGATATTTGTGATTTTTCGTTCACCAAACCTGACTTTTCTCGTTATCCTAATTTAAAATTAGCAATTGCTGCGTGTGATGCGGGGCAAGGAGCCACCACCACCGTTAATGCGGCTAATGAGATTGCAGTTAATGCGTTTCTTCAGGGGCAGATTGGGTTTACGGATATTTATAAAGTGAATGCGCAAACGCTAGACGCCGCACAATTTACTGATGCGAAAACACTCGATGAAATTTTAGAGTGTGACCGTTTAGCTCGCATCAGCGCTGCGCAGTTTATAACAAAAGTGGTGCATTGATATGTTCGATTTTTTTTGGAATTTAGGTTCGTTTATACTCGCGCTCGGTATTTTAGTGACCGTTCACGAATATGGTCATTTTTGGGTGGCACGTAAGGCGGGCGTTAAAGTACTGCGCTTTTCAATTGGTTTTGGTAAACCCTTATTAAAATGGCACGACAAGTACAATACTGAGTATGTAATTGCAGCAATCCCACTCGGTGGTTACGTAAAAATGTTAGATGAGCGTGTTGATGAAGTACCAGCCAATCAGCGTCATTTATCGTTTAATGCTAAATCTGTTCAAGCGCGAATAGCCATTGTGGCAGCAGGGCCCATGGCGAACTTTTTATTCGCTATTTTTGCTCTAGCTGTCATGTATATGGTGGGTGTACAAACTATAAAACCGGTTGTAGGCAATGTGGTTGAAGGCAGCCGAGCAGAGCAAGCGGGCATTATGCCTACTCAGCAAATAATTAAAATTGGTGATGACGACATTGCTAATTGGCAAGATGCGACTTTTTCTTTGATGTCGCACTTAGGTGATAAAAGTGTTGCTGTTACTTTACGCAACGAAAATTATCAACAAACGACGCAAACTCTCAATTTGGATGGTTGGAAGCTTGATCAGCAAGATGTACCGCCATTAAGTTCGTTGGGGATTGTGCCGTTTCGCCCTCAAGCGACACTTACAATCGCGGCGATTACGAAAGACTCAGCTGCCGAACAGGCAAATTTACAGGTTAGCGACGTTATTTTAGCTGTAAACGGTGAAACAATGAGCAGTTGGCAGCAATTAGTTAATCTTATTACGCAATCGGCTAACAAATCCTTACAATTTAGTGTAAAAAGAAAAGATAGTATAAAAACAATAACAGTCACTCCGAAGAGTCGCGTTGTCAGTAATGGTGTTGAACAAGGCTTTTTAGGGGTTGCTCCGGTTGTAGAGCAGTGGCCTGATGATTTTGTTGAGACTAGACATTATGGGCCACTAGATAGTATTGTGCTGGGCACAAAAGAAACATGGCGTTTAATTACGCTGAGTTTCGACATGATAGGTAACTTAATTACTGGTCAAGTGTCAGTGAAAAATTTAAGTGGGCCCGTCGGCATTGCAGTCGGCGCAGGCACAAGTGTTAGTTACGGATTAGTCGCATTTTTAAGCTTTTTAGCTTTGATCAGCGTTAATTTGGGAGTATTTAATTTACTTCCTCTGCCAGTGCTTGATGGTGGGCACTTAATGTATTACATAATTGAACTTTTTCGTAAAAAGCCAGTCTCTGAAAAGACACAAGAGTTTGGTTTTAAAGTGGGAGCCTTGCTACTCATTTTTCTAACATGTTTCGCTTTGTTCAATGATGTATCGCGCTTGTAGTTATGTAAGCGTGGTAACGACAAATTAGAACACGATTGTAAAGCTCGTAAATATTTAATTTTCGATGCTAAGCGGTAATACAGTTGTAAAGGATAAAGATAATAAAATGGCTATAAAAAACATTTGGTAGTTTCAAGTTTATTGGGTGCAAGCTTTGCAGCCCTAGGCCAAAACTCCTTTATTGTTGAAGATTTAAAAGTTGAGGGATTGCAACGTGTCGCACTTGGTGCTGCATTAACGCATATTCCTATTAACGTGGGCGACAATGTTGATGAATATACAATTTCAAAAACAATTAAGTCACTTTATCGCTCTGGTCACTTTGACAATATAAAAGCGTTACGTGATGGTAATAACGTTATTTTTAAAGTAACTGAACGTCCAACCATTAGCTTTATTGAATTTGAAGGCAATAAAGACATAAAAGATGAGCAATTAAATCAGTCACTCGATCAACAAGATATTCGCCAAGGCGAGCCGCTTGATAAAACGGTAATCGATAATATCGAAAAAGGCCTGATTGAATTTTTTCACAGTATTGGTAAATACAATGCAAAAGTGGATATCAGTGTCACTAAATTACCACGTAATCGCGTTAAATTAAGACTTGAGTTTGACGAGGGCGATGCAGCCTCCATTCGTCAAATTAACTTAGTGGGTAATGAGCTTTTCTCAAACGAAGAGTTATTGCAACTAGTTGAGTCGCAGCAAGACTTACCATGGTGGCAGTTTATGGGTAGCGACCGCTATCAAAAACAAACCATTGAAGGCGATTTAGAAAAAATTCGCAGCTTTTATTTAGACCGTGGCTATTTACGCTTTAATATTGACTCAACTCAAGTATCAGTTAGCCCTGAACGTGAGTCTGTTTATGTAACGGCAAATATTACCGAAGGCGTTAAATACAAAGTGAAAGGCTTTGATTTCATCGGTGATTTACTCGGTCGTGAAGAATTAATAAAAAGTGTTATTCCACTGCGTACAGGCGAGCTTTATAACGGATCAGTGGTTACCTCATCAGAAGAATTTATCAAAAGCTACTTGGCGCGTTTTGGTTACGCCAATGCTGAAGTACGTACGATTCCAGAAATTGATGACGAGAACCAAGAAGTACAATTGACTCTGTCGGTTGACCCAGGCAAGCGTGTGTATGTTCGTCGAATTATTGTAGGTGGTAACCAAAACACGGCTGATGAAGTACTGCGCCGTGAAATGACACAGCTTGAAGGTGCATGGTTATCTAATCAAAACCTAGAGCGTTCTAAACTACAAATTCAACGTTTACCTTATATGGAAACCGTTGATTTTAATGTGGTGCCAGTTCCAGGTGTTGATGACCAAGTAGACGTTGACTTTACTGTTAAAGAGCAATCTGCGGGCAGCTTCAATGCCGGTCTTGCCTATGGCTCATACTTAGGTCTGCAGTTTAATATTGGTGTAACCGAGTCTAACTTTTTAGGCACAGGTAACCAAATTGGCTTTAATATTAATACTTCACGCGGCTCTGAGCGTGTCAGTGTATCGTATACCGACCCTTACTTTACGCCGGATGGCGTATCGCAGGGTAGCAGTATCTTTTACAGTAACTACGATGCCAGTCAGTTTAGTTTGATTGACTATAAGTCAAAAAGTTATGGGTTAGGGACAAACATTGGTTTCCCAATTGATGCCATTAACCGTATTAATTTTGGCGCACGTTGGATAGAAGAACAATTGTCAGATATTGCTGAATATGAGCAAACACGTGTACTACGTGAAACCTTCTTAGATCCAGAAAATCCAGATGCGGGCTTTGAATTTACAAACTACGAGCTAAGTGTTGGTTGGTCACGAGTTACAGTTAACCGTGGTTTATTCCCAACGGCAGGTTCACGACAAACATTAAACTTAACAGCCACAACGCCAAACTCTGATTTACAGTACTTTAAATTAAATTATGACTCGCGTTTTTACTGGCCGATTTCTAACGATCATCGTTGGGTTTTCTCAACGCGTGCTGCATTAGGTTATGGTAATGGTTATGGCTCTACCAATGGCTATGATCAAACTTTACCGTTCCAAGAATACTTCCGTATCACTGAAATGGAATTACGTGGCTTTGATAGAAATACCATTTTACCGCGTGCTGTTTCGCGTATACCGCAATCAATACCAGGTACGCCATCAGGTGATGGCACAACCACAGGCAACATTGGTGGGGCGTCAGAGTTTGACGTGCTAATACCACAAGGTCGTATTGGTGGTAATGCGAAAGCAGTGGCAGGTATGGAGCTTATTGTACCTACTCCATTCTTAGATGAAGAAAATACTAGTTCAGTGCGAACGAGTTTCTTTGTTGACGCTGCCAACGTATGGGATACCGAATTCAGTGTTGATCGCTATCAAAACTTAGGGATTGATGAGCGTGCAAAATTAGATGACTACTCAGACCCAATGCGATTTAGGGTTGCAACCGGTTTATCATTACAGTGGATCTCACCTATGGGTCCGATGCTGATCAGCTTTGCGTATCCGTTGCAAAAAGAAGAAGATGACGATACCAAGACCATCAGTTTTAATATTAGTAACACTTTCTAAAGGAGTTTATTGTGAAAAAATTATTCAAATCAACAGCAGTTGCCGTTTTAGCTACACTTATGATGGGTACATCAGTTAACGCTTTTGCTCATAAAGTGGGTATTGTAGATATGCAAGAAATCTACAAGCAGCTTCCACAAATGGCTAAAATTGAACAGTCTCTGCAAACTGAGTTTGCAGAGCGTCGTCAAGAGCTTGAAAAGTTACAAGGTGACATTCGCTTTGAAGCTGAAAAGTTTAAGCGTGAAAGCACTACAATGAGTCAAGACCAAAAAGACGCATTACGTGATAAAATTCAAGGTATGCAAAAAAATCTTGCTGAAAAAGGTCGTCCTCTAGAGCAAGAAATTAAATCACGCCAAAATCAAGAGTTGGCTAAAGTTCAGACTCTAATCATTGAAACAATCCAAGAGATTGCTAAAAAAGGCGACTTCGACGAAGTTAAAGTAAAAGACACAACAATTTACTTTAACCCTAAAGAAGTAACTGATCTTTCTGAAAAAGTTGTAGACGCTGTAAGTAAGAAATAATTAATTTATGCAAAATTATACGCTTTCGCAAATTGCGGAACTTCTAAGCGCCGAGCGACAAGGTGATGGCGCTTTAGAAATTAAAAAAATAGCAACACTTGCAAATGCCCAGACTGGGCATATTGCATTTTTAGCGAACAAGAAATATCGCTCTCAGCTTGAAACAACACAAGCCAGTGCTGTGATACTGAGTCCTGAGGATGCGCCTTATTTTTCAGGCAACAAAATCATCGTCGCCAATCCGTATGTGAATTACGCTAAACTCGCTCAGTTAATGGATACCACGCCACGTAGTGCCATTAGTGGTATACACCCAAGTGCGGTTATACATGCCAGTGCGCAAGTCAGTAAAAGCGCAGCCATAGGCGCGAATGTTGTAATTGAAGCTGACGCTGTGATTGGCGATAACGTACAAATTGGTCCGAACAGTTTTATTGGTGAACGTGTTAAAATAGGCTCAGGCACCAAACTATGGTCAAGTGTGAGCGTTTATCATGATGTTGAGATTGGCGCAGACTGTTTATTTCAAGCGAATACTGTTATTGGCAGCGACGGTTTTGGTTATGCGAATGAACGTGGTCAGTGGCTTAAAATTCCACAACTAGGCTCAGTGATCATTGGCGATAAAGTCGAAATTGGTGCAAGTACCACGATAGATCGTGGTGCGCTTGATGATACTATTATTCACAGTAACGTTATTATTGATAATCAGTGTCAAATAGCACACAACGTTGAAGTTCAGTCAGGCACGGCTATTGCCGGTTGTACTGTACTTGCAGGCAGTGTCAGCATAGGTAAAAATTGCCAGATTGGCGGCATGACCGCAATTAACGGTCACATGTCTGTATGTGATGGTGTTATAATTACTGGTATGAGTATGGTGACTAAATCAATCACCGAACCGGGTATTTACTCATCCGGTATGCCTCATACGACTAACAAAGAATGGCGAAAATCAATTGCTCATTTGCGTAACCTTTCAGACATGAAGTCACGTCTAAAAGCGCTTGAAGCATTGAATAAGTCATGAACGTTGAACACTAATAAGGATGCTATTTTGGCAAACGAATTAAATAGCCTTGATATTCAAGAAATTTTAAGTTTATTACCGCACCGTTACCCGATGCTACTGATTGATCGCGTTATAGATTTCACCCCTGGTGAATCGTTACATGCAATTAAAAACGTATCGATTAATGAACCCATTTTCACCGGCCATTTCCCAAACCAGCCGATTTTTCCTGGTGTGCTAATATTAGAGTCAATGGCACAAGCAACGGGTCTATTAGGGTTTAAAACGGTTGAAAATCGTAGTGAAAACGAACTTTACCTATTTGCAGCCGTAGACAATGCTCGTTTTAAGCAGCCGGTTGTGCCAGGTGATACCATGCATCTTCATGTTAAGTTTTTAAAAGAGCGTCGTAACATATGGAAATTTGCGGCTGAAGCTAAAGTTGACGGCAAAACAGTGTGTAGCGCCGAAATCATGTGTGCTAGAAGAGAGTTTTAATTGTGATCCATGCTACGGCAATAATCGAACCGGGTGCAAAACTTGGTAACAATGTGTCAGTTGGACCATACAGTTACATCGGTAATGATGTTGTTATTGGTGATGACTGTATTATTGAGTCTCACGTTGTTGTTAAAGGGCCTGCTACTATTGGCTCTGGTAACCATATTTTTCAGTTTGCTTCTGTGGGCGAAGCCTGCCAAGACAAAAAATATAACAACGAACCAACAAGCTTAATTATTGGCGACAATAATATTATTCGTGAATGTGCGACTATTCATCGCGGTACAATCCAAGATGAAGGTGTTACCAAAATAGGTAGCAATAACTTATTTATGGCTTACACTCACGTTGCACACGATGCGGTGATTGGCGATAACGTTATTTTTGCAAATAATGCCAGTGTAGCAGGTCACGTTCATGTTGGTGATTGGGTTATTTTAGCGGGTAACTCAGGTGTGCATCAATTTTGTAAAATTGGTGCTCATGCATTTGTTGGTATGTATTCTGGTGTAAATAAAGACGTACCTCCTTTTGTTACCACCATTGGGATGCCAGCAGGCCCTGCTGCAATCAATACCGAAGGTATGAAACGCCGTGGTTTTGAAAGCGATGAGATAATGGCAGTACGCCGCGCGTACAAAGCGTTTTATCGCAAGAGCCTAGGCGTTGATGAAGCGATAGAATCGCTTTCAGAAGACGCTGAAAAATACCCTGCTGTGCAGCTGATGATTGATTTTGTTAAAAGCTCAGAGCGCGGTATTGTGCGTTAATAAAGAGCATTTTAATTTATAAAAAAAACCACCTTTGAGTAACCAAGGTGGTTTTTTATTAGCTGATATTTGATTAATAACTCAGCCATGAAGTGCATGTTGCTATGTTTATTAAATTCAGTCTCTACTCAGGCTTACCTTATTACACTCCCTACACATTTTCCTATAAAGTATAAATAATGAAACGGATAAAGTTAGTATTGCTTTCAATGCTATTGGTTATGTTAACTGCTTGTAGTACTGCGCCAAGGCAAATAAATAATCAACAAAGTGATATGTCAGAGCGAGGTAAAGCATCATTCTATGCAGACAAATATCATGGCAGAACCACGGCTAATGGCGAACGTTTTAGCCAACAGGCGGCAACGGCTGCGCATCTAAGACTCCCATTTGGTACAAAAGTGAAAGTTACCAATATTGCTAATAATAAGTCTGTAGTGGTCAGAATTAATGACAGGGGGCCTTATATTCGGGGGCGAATTATTGATTTATCTAAGGCGATGTTTAAAAAAATAGCCGACCCTAAAGTCGGCGTTATTGATGTAACGGTCACCGTTATTGATAAAAGTAATACTGCTAAGGACTAGAAGCGGGTCGTTAACGCCACATAGTCAGGGTGTTCATTGAGCAATTGTTGATGTGAACCTTGAGCGATGATTTGTCCACTGTCTAACCAGATGACACTATCCATTTGCGATAACAACGCTGGATCATGAGTAATTGTTAATACACTAGCATGCTTTTTTAGCTGTAAAATACTGTTCATAACGGCTTGTTTAGAAATATTATCGAGCCCTTCAGTGGGTTCATCGAGCACTACAATGGCGGGTTGTTGCAGCAGCGCTTGTGCCAAGGCAATGCGTCTTGACTGGCCTTGAGAGACACTGCGTCCCCCTGTGCCTAAACGAGTATTTAAGCCTTCTTTTAGCGTGCTAAACCAGTTACCCAGCTCGGCTTGTTTTAACGCCGCTGTCATTTGTTGCGGTGTTGCATCAGGTGCCGCATAGGCAAGATTATCGCTTAATGTACCATCAAAAATATGATGCTGCTGGGCTAAAATATTTAATGTTTTTGCACGGCTTTCATTATTTAAATTATGCAGGTTTATTGTTTCTTTTTCGTTTTGTAAGCTAATTGCACCTTGTTGCAGAGGCCATAAACCGCTTAGTAAATTCACTAAGGTTGTTTTACCACTGCCGCTTCTACCAACAATCGCCACTTTATGCTTTGCAGGTAGCTCAAAACTCACATTATTTAATGCCTGCTTTTGGCCATAGTGGTAGCTAATTTTATCTAGCGAAAGTGTCCATTTTTTATTTTTTGAATCAATTACTTGTGACGGTACCTCGTTTTTCTTCAGTACTTTATCTTCAAGGGTAAATAGTCGCTCAGCTGCTTTTAATACATTAGGTAGTTCAATAAACGCGTTGGGTAGTAACAATACGCTTTCAAAACTGGCCAGTACAAACAAACTCAACATCGCCAATTCAACATTTACCATCTCGGCGCTAAACACCAGCGGCACAATAGTGACAATGCTGGCGAGCATAGCCAGTTGCACTATGAGTAAGCTCAAACCATCAGCATTGCCAAGAGCCTTATGACGAATAAATAATTGCTGATTATACTGCTTACTTAACTGATCACACTTAGTGAGTTGTTGGTTTCGAGCTTGGTAAATATTTAGTTCTCTAAGACCCGTTAAGGTATCAGATAGCTCAGCTCTTAATTGGGCGCTGAGTAATGTTTCTTGGTGGCTGTTTTTATCTAATTGTCTGCTCAATATAGCGGGTATAACCACCCCAATAACAACGATGCCCGTAAAGCAAATTAAGGCTACACTTGGGCTGTAAGCAGACATAAACAGCATAATAATAGGCACTGTTAGTAGAGCAACTAACATCGGCAGCAACACATTCAAATAAAATTTATCTAGTGCGTCTACATCATTTTGTAAGCGGTTAACTAAATCGGCACTGCGGCTCATAGCCAAATCAAGATTATTAAGTTTACTGAGTGTGGCGAACATATTTACTCGTATTTCACTTAACAATAAAAATGTGGCGTTGTGAGTAACTAAGCGTTCAGCGTAACGTGAAGCGGTGCGCACAATCGCCAAAAAACGAATGGTGCCAGCTGGGGTAAAGTAGTTCATATGGACGCCTGCAATTCCTGCGGCAGCCATAGAAGCTAAAAACCAGCCGGAAATAGCGAGTAAGCCTACATTAGCTAGCACCGTGAGTGACGCTAGAAACGTCCCTAAAAGCATCGCTTTATAATGAGGGCGGCACAATTTAAGTAAACGAATAAAGTTAGTCATTAGTCGCTCCATGTTGCGCTGTTTGCAGCAGCTTTGCAAATTCGCCAGCTTGCTGGCTGAGCGTTATAAAGTCGCCTTGCTGAGCGATGGCACCGTTTTCCATAACGATAAGTTGTTTGGCATTTCTTACTGTATTTAAGCGGTGCGCTATGGTGATCACTAAGTGTTCTTTTGCATACTCAGCAATAGCGTTTTGAATGAGTTGCTCGGTTTGGCTATCTAAATGAGCGGTTGGCTCATCGAGCATTAGAATAGGGGCGTGTTTTAAAAATGCACGAGCTAATGCTATACGCTGTTTTTGCCCGCCAGATAGCCCTTCACCTTGCTCACCTATTAAGGTGTTAAAGCCATCGGGTAGCTCGTTAATAAATTCCAGCGCACCTGCTTGCTCTGCAGCATGTACAAGTGCTTCATATGAAGCGTCTGGGTTACCTAATTTTATGTTGGCGGCTAGGGTGTCGTAAAATAAGGTTGGCTTTTGTGGGATCCAGGCAATGTTTTGTTGTAATTGGCTTATATCGGCTGTCGTCAATGGTTGTTGGTCAATGGATATGTGTTGTATTACTTCTGGGTGAAAACCAAGCATGCAATCAAGTAGGGTGCTCTTACCTGAGCCGCTAGCTCCCACAATGGCTACTAGTCCTGTGCTTGGCAGGGTTAAATTAATATTATTAATTCCCTCATTGCTATTAGGGTAACTAAAATTGAGATCATGGACGCTGATAGTGCTGTTACCCTCCATGTTTATATGAGCTGTGTGGTTATTATTTTTTGATGGCAGTGGTGCATTTAAAATGATTAGCATATCTGCAGCAGCACTAATTCCTTGTAAGCGCGCATGATAATGGCTGCCTAATTGGCGAAGCGGTAAGTAAAATTCAGGTGCTAGCAGCAATACTACAAAGCCGGTTGCAAAATCGAGCGTGCCAAAAAATAATCTAAAACCAATAATAACCGCTACCAGTGCCACACTAATTGTGGCTAAAAATTCCAGTGCAAAAGAAGATAAAAAAGCAATTTTTAACACGCTTAGCGTTGCATGCCTAAAATCATCTGAAATTTGGGCTATTTGCTTTAGCTCTTTGCGCGTAGCATTAAACAATTTTAGTTGGGTAAGCCCTTGTATGCGGTCAAAAAAGTAGTTGCCTAATACCGCCAGTTGTTGCCAGCGCTTTTGGTTAAGCGCTTCTGCCTTATGACCAACTAGAATCATAAAAAACGGAATAAGTGGTGCGGTTAATAAAAATATCAGTCCCGCTTTATAATCGGTCGGAAATATAACCACTAATATTGCCAGAGGAATAAGCGCACTATAGGCAACCCCTGGTAAGTACTTTGCATAGTAGTCATGCAGTGCTTCTACACCATTGTGCAGCGTGTTGAGCGTAGCGCCTTGGCCGTGTTGCTCTATATAACTTGGCCCAAGTAGCGTGAGTTTATCGAGTAAAGTTTGGCGAATAGCCGATTTGATTTTAAGCGCTGCAAATGCGCTTAAGCGCTCACTTAACGCTAAAAAAATGGCGCGCAGTAAAATAATACCCGCTAAAGGCCATAAATAGTGGGTTACTTGGGCTAAACTATGCCCTTCAAACATCACCTCATGAATGGTTTGCGCGAGTAAGTAAGCTCCTGCAATCATTAAAATTGCATTAACTGTTCCAAGTGCAATGCTTAGCTTTAACCACATTGCCGCCGGTTTACTCTGCTGCTTTAAAAAAGCGCGCAGGGGTTGTTGCTGCGCGCGATTTGGTCGGGGATTAGTCGTCATTGTGATTTGTATTATGCTCGTTTAATAAATCATGGGTGGCTTGTTCATCATCAGCAATACTGTTTTTATTTTGATGAAATTCATACCACATCACGTTTATAACGCCTAAAGTACAAGCAAGCAGTACACCTAAAATCCACGCGAAATACCACATAATTTAGTCTCCTTAATAGCTGCCGTGAGGGTTATTTTCAATTTCATCAACGGTCACTCTGCGCCACATTTTCACATAACACCAGGTGGTGTAAGCTAAAATGAGTGGCACAAATATAACCACAGCAATAAACATAACATTGAGTGTTCTGTGGCTCGAAACCGCATCCCAAATTGTTAAGCTAATATCAGGGTTATTGCTTGAAGGCATAATAAACGGAAATAACGAAACGCCCGCAGTCATAATCACCCCAATTAACATCACACTGGTTGCTAATAATCCCAAAGCGGGCTTATTTACTTTAGAAAACAGCAGTGCACACAGTGCCATTGCAAATACCAAAATAGGGAAGGTCATTGTCCATGGACGTTCACTGTAGTTATTAAGCCATGCGCCTTGAGCAGTGGTAACTACTTTAGCCAGTGGATCTGCATGGCCTTGGGTGTCGCCCATAGAGGCAATTTGATAACCTGTTAGGTTGGCAACCCACACACCGGCCGCTGCAAATAATACTATAAAGGCAAGTAATGAGTAGCGACCATATTGTCCTGAGCGCTCAGCAACTTGATCAGCGGTTCGCAGTTGTAGCCACATTCCCGCGTGTGCAATTAACATGGTAATACTAACTAAGCCGGCAATGAGCGCAAACGGATTAAGTAAGGCAAAAAACGACCCTTGATAACTAACTCTCAATAAATTATCGATATGAAACGGTACACCCAAAAACAAGTTACCAAACGCTACACCAAATACCAGCGCAGGTATGGCACTACCGGCAAACAAGCCCCAGTCCCAGTTATTACGCCAGCGTTTAGAGTCAACTTTAGAGCGATAATCAAAGCCAAGAGGCCTAAAAAATAATGCAAATAACACCAGCATCATGGCAAAGTAAAAACCAGAAAACGCTGCCGCATAAACCATAGGCCACGCTGCAAACAAGGCACCGCCTGCAGTAATAAACCATACTTGGTTACCATCCCAGTGGGCACCAATGGTATTAATAACGGTACGCCGTTCACTGTCTGTTTTGCCCACAAAGCGCAGTAACATAGCAACGCCCATGTCCATACCATCGGTAATGGCAAAACCAATTAACAGCACACCAATAATTAACCACCAGAGCATTTTTAATGTTTCATAATCAAAAATCATGATAGTTCTCCTTTAGCAGCTGTGCTGTGATCAGGTAATTCAAAATGGTACTTACCGGTATGAAGGGAGCTTGGGCCTTGCTTAATAAATTTAATCATTAACCATGCTTCAACAATCGCTAATCCAGTATAGAAAACAATAAAACCGGTCAAGCTAATTAAAATATCATTTACCGTCAGCGATGACGTTGCTAAAAAGGTCGGTAATACTTCAGAAATAGCCCATGGCTGGCGGCCATATTCAGCCACAATCCAACCAAATTCAATAGCAATCCAAGGCAGAGGAATGCTCAATACCGCCGCCCACAACAACCAACGTTTTTGTTCAATAATACGATGGGCGTTGTAATAAAAAGAAAGGATGAATACGCCAAGCATAATTACACCACAGCCAACCATGATCCTAAATGACCAAAACATAGGGCCCACTTTAGGGAAGGAGTCTTTAACGGCTTGTTGTATTTGTGCCTCGCTGGCATCTACCACATTATGAGTGTAACGTTTAAGTAATAAGCCATAGCCTAAATCATCTTTGACGTTATCAAACTTTTCGATATTTGCAGGGGTATCGTCACCTGCGCGAAGTTTTTCTAGGTATTCATAAGCAATCATGCCATTGCGAATACGCTTTTCGTGTTTTTTCTCAAGATCTGAAATACCAATCACTTGCTCATCAAGTGAGCGCGTTGCAATAATACCTAATGCGTAGGGAATTTTTACTGCAGCATGAGTGACTTGCTCTTCTGAGTCAGGGAAACCTATTGCAGTAAAGGCTGCTGGAGCTTCTTCTGTATGCCATTCAGCTTCTATGGTCGCGAGTTTTACTTTTTGTACTTCACCGACTTCGTAGCCAGATTCATCACCGAGTAAAATAACACATAAAATAGAGGCTAAACCAAAGCCAGACGCCACCGAAAACGAACGTTTAGCAAATGCCAAATCACGTCCTTTTAATATGTACCAGCTACTAATCCCAAGCACAAACATAGATGCAGCAACATAACCTGCAGACACAGTATGAATAAATTTAACTTGCGCTACAGGGTTAAATACCAGCTCTGCAAAACTAGTCATTTCCATGCGCATGGTTTGATAGTTAAACTCAGCCCCTACTGGATTTTGCATCCACGCATTAGCAACTAAAATCCATAGCGCAGACATATTTGTGCCCAGCGCCATTAAAAATGTGACCCCTAAATGCTGGCGTTTAGAGAGCCTATCCCAACCTAAAAAGAACATTCCCACAAAGGTTGATTCTAAAAAGAAGGCCATTAAGCCTTCAATGGCCAGTGGCGCACCAAATACATCACCCACATAGTGCGAGTAATACGACCAGTTAGTACCAAACTCAAATTCCATGGTGAGGCCCGTCGCCACGCCAATAGCAAAGTTAATACCAAATAACTTGCCCCAAAACTTAGTCATATCACGATAAATTTCGCGACCGGTCATAACATAAACCGATTCCATGATAACTAAAATCCAGGTCATACCGATTGTTAACGGCACAAATAAAAAATGAAATAGAGCGGTGACAGCAAACTGTAATCGCGATAGATCCACAAAGGTTTCATCTATCATTTTTGGCTCCTTTGGTTGTGATGCAGTGACAGCACAAAGCAATTGTTAATGTTTTAATAAACTTTCAGTAATTTCTGAAAGTTTGCATCATTATTAGCGTTTGTACAATTTTTGTCAATATGTATATTAGAAAACTTTAATATACTATGACATTACATCAGTCTATAAAATACGCAATCATCAATTAAGAGTAAGCGATAAAAAAGTGGTGTGTTTTAAGCGTTTAACCTAGCCTTAAAACACGGTAAACTAATCGGTATGAACGCCGGGTTTACTTGTGAAAAATAGCAAATGAAAAAAGATAAAAAACAACTACGAATTGGTATTGTGGCAGGTGAACTGTCGGGCGATATTTTAGGTGAAGGGCTCATAAAAGCACTTAAAATACACTTTCCTGATGCCACTTTTGAAGGTATTGCAGGCCCTAAAATGCAAGCTCAAGGCTGCAAAACGCTGTTTGATATGGATGAGTTGTCGGTTATGGGGTTGGTTGAAGTCCTAGGCCGTTTACCGCGTTTACTAAAAATTCGCAAACAACTTGTGCAGCACTTTATTGATAATCCTCCTGATGTGTTTATAGGCATTGATGCGCCCGATTTTAATTTACGTGTAGAAAAACCATTAAAAGATGCGGGCATTAAAACTGTGCAATATGTTAGCCCTTCAGTATGGGCGTGGCGTGAAAAACGCATTCACACTATAAGTGCAGCCACTAACTTAGTATTGGCTTTATTACCTTTTGAAAAAGAATTTTACGACAAGCACCAAGTACCTTGTACTTTTGTAGGCCATACATTAGCCGACGACATTGCACTTGAGCACGACGATAGCCAAGCTCGCATCCAACTAGGCTTAAGTGCTGATGACAAGGTGTTAGCGTTATTACCCGGGAGCCGGGGCTCAGAAGTGGGCTTGTTAAGTGAAACCTACATAAAAACAGCGTCTCAGTTGCAAGCACAGAACCCTGCGCTTAAAGTCGTTGTGCCACTGGTGAACGCAAAGCGCAAAGCGCAGTTTATTGCTATTTTAAATGCCACAGCGCCCTCACTTAATGTTAACTTACTGGATGGGCAATCAAATTTAGCTATGCAAGCCGCCGATGCTATATTACTGGCATCAGGTACGGCAACGCTTGAGGGCATGTTATACAAAAAGCCAATGGTGGTTGGTTATAAAATTAAACCACTAAGTTATTGGATTTTTAAAACCTTATTTACCTTTAATATTAAATATTTTTCGTTACCTAATTTATTAGCAGACGAAGAGTTAGTGCCAGAGTTTTTGCAAAGCGAATGTAATGTCGCTAATTTAACCGCGGCACTCACTCCTATGCTAAATAGCGATAATAAAGAATTAAAAGCCCGCTTTTTAGCCATACATGAAAAAATTAGATTAGATGCAAGTAAACAAGCTGCAAATGCAGTGGCGGAGTTAATAAATGCAAATTGAACGACCTAATGTAACCCTAATTGCCGGCGTAGATGAAGTGGGTCGTGGACCGCTGGTGGGTGATGTGGTTACTGCCGCTGTTATTTTAAATCCCGCTAAGCCAATCGCAGGCCTTGCCGATTCTAAAAAATTAACGGATAAAAAACGCCAATTATTAGCCATCGAAATAAAAGAAAAAGCACTGTGTTACGCCATTGGTCGTTGTAGCCCAAGCGAAATAGATGAGCTAAATATATTACAAGCCACCATGCTTGCCATGAGCCGCGCGGTGGAAGCACTTAGCACAGTGCCTGAATTTGTGTTTGTAGATGGAAACCGCCTTCCTAAATTGGCTATGCCTGCTCAAGCAGTGGTGAAAGGCGATAGCTTAGTCGCTGAAATATCAGCCGCGTCTATTTTAGCAAAAGTGGCCCGTGATGATGAAATGATTGAACTTGATGCGCGCTATCCACAATATGGGTTTGCAGGGCATAAGGGGTATCCAACCAAAGCACACTTTGCAGCGCTTGAGCAATACGGCGCTATAGATGAGCATCGTAAGAGCTTTAAACCGGTGCAGCGTGTGCTTGCGCTTTCGGGTAAGGAGTAATTATGCCAGCTCCTGATTTTGTTCACTTACGAGTGCACTCAGACTTTTCGATGGTTGATGGTTTGGCAAAAACCAAACCAATTGTTGCTAAGGCACAAGAGCTTGAAATGCCAGCGCTGGCAATTACCGATCAAATGAACTTTTGTGGTTTAGTGCGTTTTTATGGCGCAGCGCATAATGCGGGTATTAAGCCGATTGTTGGTGCGGATTTTTGGGTACGTAGCCCAGAATTCCCCGACGAACCAAGCCGATTAACATTATTAGCCAAAGATAACATTGGCTATAAAAATATTACTTTATTGATTTCTAAAGCTTACCAACGTGGTCATGTGTTTCATCGCCCAGTGATTGACCGTGAATGGTTAGTTGATTTAAAAGAGGGGCTCATCATACTCTCGGGTGCAAAAGATGGCGATTTAGGAAAAGCATTAATAAAAGGCAACCCCGCTATTATTGAGTCGGTGGTAAGCTTTTATAAACAGCACTTCAGCGATCATTATTATATTGAGCTTATTCGCACCAACCGTGCTCAAGAAGAAAATTATTTGCACATGGCAGTGGAGCTTGCAACCACAGAGCAACTGCCAGTAGTGGCTACCAATGAAGTGGTATTTTTAAAGCCAGAAAACTTTGAAGCCCATGAAATTCGGGTGGCTATTTTTGATGGTTATACCCTAGATGATAAACGCCGACCAAAGCGTTTTTCACAAGAGCAATACCTAAAAACGCCAGAACAAATGGCAGAGCTATTTAGTGATATTCCAGAGGCGTTACAAAATACCGTAGAAATCGCAAAGCGCTGTAATGTAACCGTTCAATTAGGTGAGTATTTCCTACCAGATTACCCTACAGGCTCATTAAAAATTGATGAGTTTTTGGTTAAAGTCTCACAAGATGGACTTGAAGAACGACTGCAATTTTTATTTCCTGATGAACAAGAACGCCAAGAAAAACGCGGCGAATACGATGAGCGTTTAAAGATAGAGCTCGATGTAATTAACCAAATGGGATTTCCTGGTTACTTCTTGATCGTAATGGAATTTATTCAATGGAGTAAAGATAACAATATTCCTGTAGGTCCAGGGCGTGGTTCAGGTGCGGGCTCCTTAGTAGCTTATGCCCTTAAAATTACCGACCTTGATCCACTAGAGTTCGATTTACTCTTCGAGCGCTTCTTGAATCCAGAACGTGTTTCTATGCCCGACTTTGATGTCGATTTTTGTATGGATAGGCGTGATGAAGTAATTGATCACGTATCGGCCTTGTATGGCCGTGATGCGGTATCGCAAATTATTACTTTTGGTACTATGGCGGCCAAAGCGGTTATACGCGATGTAGGCCGGGTACTTGGTCATCCTTATGGATTTGTTGATCGTATTTCTAAGCTTATTCCGGGCGACCCTGGGATGACACTGGCTAAAGCGTTTGACGTTGAACCTCGTTTGCAAGAAGCCTACGACGGCGATGAAGAAGTTAAAGACTTAATCGACATGTGTCGTATTCTTGAGGGTTGTACCCGTAATGCCGGTAAACACGCAGGAGGGGTTGTAATATCGCCGACCACGATTACCGATTTTGCTGCGCTCTATTGTGATGATGAAGGCAAGTTTCCGGTTACTCAGTTTGATAAAAACGATGTAGAAACCGCCGGTTTGGTTAAGTTTGACTTTTTAGGCTTACGTACGCTGACCATCTTACAGTGGGCGCTGGATATGACCAATGAGCGCTTAAAGCGTGAAGGCAAGCAGCCGGTCGATATCAACACCATTCCATTGGATGATAAAAAAAGTATTGAACTACTGCTGCGCGCTGAAACCACCGCGGTATTCCAGCTAGAATCACGCGGCATGAAAGACCTAGTTCGCCGATTAAAGCCCGATTGCTTTGAAGATATGATAGCCTTAGTGGCCTTGTTCCGCCCAGGTCCACTGCAATCAGGCATGGTAGATAACTTCATCGACCGAAAGCTCGGCAGAGAAGAAATCTCATATCCCGATGCGCAATACCAACACGAAAGTTTAAAGCCGATTCTTGAGCCGACATACGGCATTATTTTGTATCAAGAACAAGTTATGCAAATAGCGCAGGTACTGGCCGGTTATACACTGGGCGGCGCCGACATGTTACGTCGTGCTATGGGTAAGAAAAAGCCTGAAGAAATGGCAAAACAGCGTTCAACCTTTGAAGAAGGCGCACGTAACAACGGTATTGACGGCGAACTGGCAATAAAAATATTTGACTTGGTTGAAAAGTTTGCGGGTTACGGTTTTAACAAATCTCACTCAGCAGCTTATGCATTAGTATCGTATCAAACGCTGTGGATGAAAACGCATTATCCGGCCGAGTTTATGGCGGCGGTAATGTCGGCTGATATGGATAACACCGACAAAATAGTCACGCTGGTGGATGAATGTGAAAACATGAAACTCACTTTGTTACCGCCCGATGTAAACGCCGGTGAATACAAGTTTACTGTTAACCTTCAAGGTGAGATTGTTTACGGCATAGGGGCAATTAAAGGTGTGGGTGAAGCGCCGGTTGATGCCATATTAGAGGCGCGAGCAAAAGGCGGCCCATTTAAAGACCTATTTGATTTTTGTGCGCGTGTTGATTTAAAACGCTTAAATAAACGCGTTACCGAGAAATTAATTTATGCAGGCGCATTAGACCAACTAGGGCCTGAAAAAACTCAACCTGGGCGAGCAACACTATTAGCCAGCTTAAAAGATGCGATGCGCGCAGCCGATCAGCACAACAAAGCTGAATTATTAGGGCAAAGTGATTTATTTGGTTTACTTGCTACAGAGCCTGATGAAGTAGAGCAAGCGTTTATAAAAGCGACACCGCTTACGGATAATCAGTGGCTTGATGGCGAAAAAGACACCCTAGGCCTTTACTTAACCGGTCACCCTATAAACCAGTATCGACGAGAGCTTGGGCATTACACCAGTGGTCGACTCATCGACTTACAACCAACTAATCGTGATGTGCTCTCAACTGGAGCAGGTTTAGTGATTGCAGCGAGAACCTTAATTAATAAAAAAGGAAATCGTTGGGGGCTGATAACTTTAGATGACAAAAGCGCCCGAATTGATGTACGCTTGTTTCCAGAACAGTTTGAAATGTACCAAGATATGTTGCAAATCAACAATATTTTGGTGATATCCGGACAGGTCAGCTTTGATAACTTCTCTGGTGGTATTACAATGACCGCCAGAGAAATAAACACCATTGCTCAGGCGCGTGAAAAGCGTATAAAAGCGATTAAGATGACGCTGAATATGGTGCAGATCGAGGCTGGTTTCTTCGACAAATTACAAAAAGTACTCGAACCATACAAAATGGGAACGTGTCCGATCAAGGTATATTATCAACGCCCCGATGCGTTGGTGCAATTAACCCTAGGGATCGAATGGTGTGTTACGCCAAGTGACGACTTAATTCATAAGTTATCGCTGATGGCAGCGCAAAATGTAGAACTAGAATTTAACTAATTAGGTAGTTTAGAGCATGAGCCTCAATTATCTTGATTTTGAGCTTCCAATTGCAGAATTAGAAGCAAAAATTGAAGAATTACAAAATGTAAGCCGCGCTGGCGAATTAGACCTTGGATTAGAAGAGGAAGTCAGCAAACTTAAAGAAAAGAGCGCACAAATGAAGGAGAAAATTTTCTCTGAACTAGGCGCTTGGCAAGTATCACAGTTAGCACGTCATCCGTTGCGTCCTTATACTCGAGATTATATCGAGCGTATTTTCACGGAATTTGACGAATTTGCGGGTGATCGCACGTTTGCTAACGACCCTGCCATTTTAGGCGGCGTAGCCCGTTTAGATGGTGAACCAGTAATGGTGATTGGTCAGCAAAAAGGCCGTGGTACTGCTGAAAAGATTAAACGCAATTTTGGCATGCCAAAACCTGAAGGTTACCGTAAAGCATTGCGCTTAATGGAAATGGCAGAGCGTTTTAAAATGCCAATTATGACCTTTATCGACACCCCAGGTGCATACCCTGGTGTTGGCGCTGAAGAGCGTGGTCAGTCTGAAGCAATTGCACGCAACCTAAAAGTAATGGCCGCACTTAAAGTACCAACAATTTGTACTGTTATTGGTGAAGGTGGTTCAGGTGGTGCATTAGCCATTGGTGTGGGCGACAGAGTAAACATGTTGCAATACAGCACTTACTCGGTTATTTCACCAGAGGGTTGTGCCTCTATTTTATGGAAAAGTGCTGACAAAGCACCATTGGCTGCAGAGGCAATGGGTGTAACAGCAGAGCGTGTTAAAGAGCTAGATTTAATTAATAATTTAGTTGAAGAGCCTCTAGGCGGCGCGCACCGTAATTATGATGCGATGGCGCGTAACTTAAAAGTACGCCTTAAGCGCGATTTAGCAGACCTACAAGCGTTGTCGCTTGAAGAGATGCTTGATCAACGTTACAAGCGTTTAATGTCGTTTGGTTATTGTTAAAAATAGCTAAATGTAGCTAAATAACCTGAACTCTGGATAATAAATCTATCTCAAGCAGCTATTTTCAGCGCTAACTGCGTTGAATTTACTTGCAATAGGCCAGCTATTGACGCGAAAATTCGCCTTGTTTTCACTTTAAATCTCTGGCTAGAGAGAATAAATCTAATTATTACTATGATTCAATATGTTAGTAAATCTCTTAACCAAAGTTCAGGTTAAATAGAGAAAAAAGCCGCCTATGCGGCTTTTTTTTTTTTTTAAATACCGTAACGTAGAGCCTTTATTGTTCGGGTTATTAGCAATTTACTCATTGGGTATATTAATGCACAAAACACCTATTTATCTGCAGGTAAAAAAAGCCCTTAATTACTACTTAGAAAATGGGCAATTCATATTTACAGTAGCCTTATCTGGTGGGGTAGATTCGGTCGTGCTATTGCATATTATGCATGGGTTAAAACAGCAGTACCCGCAATTAGATTTAAGTGCAATTTATGTCAATCATGGCTTAAGTGATAACGCCCATCACTGGCAGCAATTTTGTCAAGCACGCTGTGAGCAGCTTTCAATTGGTTTTAAGGCGGTAAACGTCATTATTGAGCCGAAATCGCGCACCAGTATTGAAGCGCAGGCTCGCGAAGCGCGTTATCAAGCGCTTGATGAACACAGCCCAAGTGATAGTGTTATTTTGTTAGGCCAGCATTTAAATGACCAAGTAGAGACATTTCTACTTCGTTTAAAGCGCGGCTCAGGCTTAAAAGGGCTCGGCGCTATGCAGCAAACTCGCGTGCTTGAAAGTGGCCGTGAGTGCTATAGGCCATTACTTGGGGTAAAACGCAGCGACATAGAAGCGTTTGCGCAGCAATTTAATATTAGCCATATTACTGATGAATCAAACTCCAATGAATGCTTTGATCGTAATTTTTTGCGTCAACAAATCGTGCCCAAGTTGGCAGAGCGTTTTACTGGGTTTGAGCAGTGTACAGCCCGTAGTATAGAATTATTACAACAGCAACAAGCACTGCTTGATGAATATACCCAGCAAGATCTCGCACAGTGTATTAACCAACATCAGGCGCTTAATATACAAAATATGGCTCATTACAGCGCTATTCGCATTGCGAATCTTCTGCGCGCATGGCTGGCTCTATTTACCCATACCATGCCTTCGCAAAAACAGTTAATGCAAATAATGAGTCAGGCTATTCATGCGCAAGCTGATGCGCAAATGGTTATTGAGCTAAGCGGTGGGCAAATACGCCGCCACCAAGGTTATCTGTATTTTGTGCAACCGAGGCCTTTAGCCGTTAATATTGAACGCGTAACAAGTCACGAACTAGTGCTGAATGACGGAAAAATACTACAATGCCTGCAGGGAATAGGTATACGCGCCCCTAAACCTGATGAACAAGTCAGTGTTCGTTTTAACTGTAATAGTGCGCGTATTAAACCACTAAAAAAGCCCGGCAGTAATACCCTTAAGCATTGGTTTAAAGATGCAAAAGTAGCGCCTTGGCTACGTGCTGATATTCCATTAATTTTTTACAATGATGAGCTAGTTCAAGTGGTTGGCTATTTTATTAGTGATAACCACAAAGATGATACTGGTTTTATTTGGGAGTATAAATCATGAGTCAACAACCTCATGTTGGGCTGTCGCTTATAAATAAGGCACCTACTGGCATATTAATTACGCTATTGATTGCGGTTTTAGCGAATGTATTTTTAACCCTTAATATAATTACATTAGGCTACGCTGTGTTGGGCGGTATGGTATGTGCCGCCATTTTACTTGCCTATTGGTTAGGTAAAGGGGGCGTATTTTTCATTTTAGGGGTGAGTATGCCATTACTGTTAGTGCTTTTTACACCGCTTGCGACAATTGCCGCATTGCTTAATTTACTCAGTGGCTTCTTTTTTGGCTTTTGCGCCATGTTGCTCATTTATAAGCACGTGATATTAAAAAAGTAGCGTAAAAAAGCCCAGCGGGGGAGGCTAGGCTTTTTAAAAATAATGTTTTTATTACTTAATAGGCTTTTGCGCAGTTTCGCCCAGATGCTTTTGCTTTATATAAGCCTTTATCTGCGCGAGAAAATATCTCGTTCTGGCAATCGTCGCTATTAGTCAGCGTAAAACCAATACTGGCTGTGACGTTGTATTTAGACATAATCGGTGAGTTTCTGACTAAACGCATAATACGTTCAGCCACCACTTTATTGGTGGTAAAAGCCGGGTCTTCGATTAATATTGAAAACTCATCGCCACCAAAGCGAAATACCGAATCAGTCCCCCTAATACTACTAGATAAAACCGCAGCAAACTCGATTAAAACGTCATCGCCAATTTTATGACCATAGTTGTCATTTACTTGCTTAAAATTATCTAAATCAAGCAGCATTAAACTAAACGAATGACCGTTACGTCGATGATTTTCAAGCTTTTGTAGCAACATGTCATTAAATTGACTACGGTTGTTTAATCCGGTTAATGAATCTTTTGTGGCTAGCCTTAATACACGGTTATACATAAGCGCATTGCGCAATGGATAAATTAGTACACTATGAAAGTGTTGAAGCTTTTTCTCAATAGCCGCACTAAGCGGATATTTTGTATAATAAGTTAATGTGCCTAAGTACTCATTTTCAACTTTTAAATCAAACGAGTACGCTGGATTTTCAACATCACTATTGGGTGTTTTTACATCAATACTTGTTGCTTTAAAATGCACACCAGAAAAATTAAGCAGTTGTTTTGCAAAATTTGCAAACGTTCCTAAAATATCTTCTAAAACTAAGCTCGTTTGCAGTTTAGCTGCTAGCTCATGCAGTGCTGTCGGTGTATTGCTATTATATTGCTCTGCTGAGAACGGCAAAAATTCGCCGCGACCAGAGATACGTTGTGTCAAAATATGAACGTTTTCCACTATTTCTTCCCCCTATAGTATTACTTTTTATAACTAAGCAGGTTATATGCCATATTTACATTCTGGCTGAAACTTATACGGTTGCTACAGTTAAGTTACATTCCATTGATTGATTATAAGGATTGCATTGCAAAATATTAATGCTCAGGTTTTTGGACTTTTAGTTGCTGCGGTTCTATTTGTATGGCTATTTAAGCGAATAGGGCTTCCCCCTGTATTAGCTTATTTAGCGGTAGGTTTACTAGCTGGTGGCCATGGTGTTGGTTGGATGGCACAAAGCCATGAAATGGACTTTATTGCTGAGCTGGGTATTGTGTTTTTGTTATTTAGTTTAGGGCTGGAGTTTTCTGTATCGCGCTTAATGGCAATGCGAAATATCGTATTTGGCTTAGGCTCATTGCAAGTCATAGTCAGCAGTATCTTGCTTATTTTAATCCTTTATTTATTAAATTTTAGTTTATTAACTAGTTTTACCATCGGCATTATTATTATGCTCTCCTCTACGGCAGTGGTTGCTAAATTATTAAAAGAGAGTGGTGATTTAAATAAACGCCGAGGGCAATTGGCAATCGGTGTTTTACTATTTCAAGACATTGCGGTTGTGCCGTTACTCATTATTTTGCCTTTATTTGCCAGCAGTGATCCCAATAGTATTGGTTGGGCATTACTGTTTGCGCTGACTAAAGGCGCGTTTGTGTGCGTATTGCTATGGGCTATTGGCAAGTGGGTTTTGCCCAAGGTGTTTAAAGAAGTGGCACTAGCACGAAGCGATGAGCTGTTTGTATTAACCACGTTATTGGTGTCTTTGTTTGCAGGGTTACTCACATACTCCTTTGGTTTATCAATGGCATTAGGCGCTTTTTTAGCAGGCATGATGCTAGGGGAGAGCCACTATCGTCATCAATTAGAGGCGGATATTCGCCCGTTTCGCGATATTCTCATGGGGTTATTTTTTGTAACCGTGGGGATGCAGTTAGACATTGGTTTTGTTGTTGATCATGCGGGTATTATTATTGTTGCCTTGATGGGCATCTTAATCTTAAAAATTGCCGTAGTGATGTTATCTTCTTTATTTATGGGAGAGCGAAAAAAAGATGCGTTAGCGTGCGCTATAATGTTGTGGCAAATGGGTGAGTTTGGCTTTGTGTTAATTGCACTCGCTGCACAGCATAACTTGCTGAGCGTTGAGCAAGTATCATTTTTAATTGCCATGGGCGTAATTTCTATGGCGCTTACGCCCTATTTAATTGATAAAACTCCTTTTATTTTAAAACGACTAGGCATGTTAGAGCGCGCAAAGTTTGCCTTTGAAGACGAGCTTCAAAGTAGCACGCTTTATCATAACCATGTGGTGATATGCGGTTTTTCTCGAGTAGGACAAACTATTGCCCGCTTTTTATCCCCAGAGGCAATTGATTATGTGGCAATAGAGAGCGACCCCATTTTAGTACAAGAAGGAAAAGCGGCGGGCGAGCCTTTAATATTTGGTCATGTTGAGCAAAAAGATATTTTAAAGTGTGCGGGGGTAGAGCGAGCGCGACTAGTCATTATTACTTTTACCGAATTTCAACAAACTCAAATAGTCATTAATGCCATTAAACAGGTTGCACCTAAGGTTAAAATACTCATAAGAACCCGTGATGATAGTCAGTTAGAGCGCTTAAAAGCGCTAGGGGTTACTGAGGTTGTGCCTGAGGCGCTTGAAGCAAGCTTAATGTTGGTGTCGCATGTTTTGTCAATGTCTGGTGTGCCAATGAGCCGTATTATTCGCCGTGTTAGTAGTGAGCGACGAAACCGTTATAAATTATTGCATAGCTTTTTTGCCGGCGAAAATATTGACAGCGATACCAACTTGCCAGAGCGTTTAGAGTATTTACATGCAATAGCCTTACCAGATAAAGCATTTGCGGTTAATAAAGCAATTAGCGAACTCAATTTAGCAAAAAGAAAAGTGCTAATTAAGGCGCTTCGCCGCGAGGGCGAAGAAATAGACACACCACAAGATCATACCATATTATACGCAAACGATATTTTAGTGCTACAAGGCAAACCGAGGCGAGTAGAGCATGTTGAGCATTACTTGCTCGATGGCATTGAGTAAGAGTAGCCTCTTAGTCTAGCTCTAAAAACTTTCTCATCTCGGGCAGTTGCTTCATGCCATCTTCGTATCCAATTTGAATTAAGTGCTGGGTATAGCGTTTTTCAAATAATAAGTAACTGGTTAAACTCGACTGAGAGCGTTTTTTAACCCCGATCATACGCAGTAACACTTTAATTGCCCAAGGCATATCATCATAGTATTGCGCTGCAATTGCATTAAAGTTTTGCGAGGGGTTAATGATAAAGCTGTCTATTTGTTTTAACTCTTGATGCTTTTGTCTATCGGGTAATAACCCCAGCGTACGATTTACTCGATCTAATCGTTCTAAATCAGATTGCATAGTGTCGGTAAATACACTGTCGAGTAAGTGGCCTGCTACAGCAGAAAGCCCGGGGAAATGCGCAGAGTAACCTGGAGGGTGAGGCTCCTTGGGTTGTTCAACACCAATAATAAATATTTTATTTGCCCCTAAGTGAATAGACGGGCTTAAAGGTGAAAGTTGATGTATAGAACCATCACCAAAGTAGTGGTTATAAATATTTACACTAGGAAAAACCATAGGAATAGCACTTGAGGCCATTAAATGCTCAACATTAATTCGCGTAGCGCGACCTTCGCGTTTTGCTCGCTGCCAAGAATGCTGCGTATTTGACTGAAAAAAAGCAACAGAATCACCGGTCGTATAACTAGATGCTGTAATCGACAGCGCCTCTAAGTAGTCACGATGTAAGTTACGTTCAATTCGATGTAAATCAAGAATATCGTTTAATAGCTTTCTAAGTGGCCGATTATTTAATAAGCTCGCCGGTGGATGGTTTATATGCTCAGACTGAAAACTAGTTAAAATATTACGAGTAATATGACCAAACACACTCAAAAAGTCACTTTTATATACCATAGAGGTGGAAAAGTTTTTCCATACTGTCTCTAGCTTTCTAACGGCTAAATGCATACATGAAGCGTAACACGCTAACGCCGCAGAATTAATTGCGCCAGCAGATGTACCATTTATCACTCTAAAGGGCAGCGGGGCAGTTCTGGGCATACTTTGCGCTAAGGCTTTTAATACGCCGACTTGATAAGCCGCTCGGGCACCACCACCTGTAAGTAATAAGGCAATTTTAGGTTTACTAGGATCGACTTGCTTAATTTTCATGTTACGTATTTAAACTGTTCACTGTCTTTACTTTATTTATGCACTGTAAGTCTTTAAGCTAGAAGAATCAAAGGATACATTAGCTACATTAATAAATAATTAGTGGAGTTAATGAATTAAACCTGTTTAGAGTACTCTAAACAGCATCGCATTTTTATATTTATGGAGTTCGTATGTCAGATAAACCATCAGAATCAGATGTTCAAAAACGTCCGCCGAATAACAACCTTATCTTTGCAGGGGTAATTTTACTAATCATCATTATTGTCGCTGCGTTTGTTTTATTAAAACCAAGTGAATCTCCAAAAACAGTAATGCAGGTTGAAGAACCGGTAAAAGAGCAACCTATTATGGAGCTAAAGCCTGAAAACGACCCTGTGGTGGGTGCGCCTTCTGTTAAACCTGAAAAACCTGCCGAATTAGCCGTTCCAGCTCAGCGTCCAGAGGTTGAGCCCGAAGCCGAGATTGTGCCTTTACCAACGTTAAACGACAGCGACCCTGTAGTCATTGCAAAATTAGATGAATATTTGGGTGATGTAGCGATGAGCTTAGTGCTAAATGATGATGTTATTCGTCGTGGTGTGGTGTTTATCGATAATTTAGCAAAAGGCAAAGTGGCTACCAAGCACACCCCAGTTGCAAAGTTAGAAGAGGGTTTTCGTGTAAACGAAGGCGATATTTTAACAATTGACCCTAATAGTTATGAACGCTATACCCCGTATGTAAAAATATTAACAAGTATGAGTGCAGCACAAGCTGTGCGTTTATATGAAGAATATAAACCGCTGATCAACAGCGCATACACTGAAATTGGCTATAGTGATGATGAGTTTACTCAAACACTTGAAGATGCCATTGACCTGTTACTTGATACTCCTGAGCCAAAAGGCAGTTTACCTCTATTACGTGACTCAGTGACTTATCAGTATGCGTTTTCTGAATGGGAACAATTACCCGCAGCGCAAAAGCAACTTTTACGCATGGGCCCAGAGAATATGAAAAAAGTAAAAGCGGCACTACGTAACATAAAAGCAGAGTTAGAGAGCAATTAATAATCGCTTTAACACCTAAATAGACTGCGATTGTATATGAAGTATGCAATCGCACTTTCTTTTTTGATTATCCCTTGAATAACAGAGCAAAAGTAGAGATAATCTCAATCGCGCCAACCAAGGCCCTCAATGGTAGTCTTATTGGTCCTCTCGCAACACTAGCAGGCGAACCTGGTCAGGCCCGGAAGGGAGCAGCCACAGTTTGTGAAGTGTGTGCCGAGATGTGGCTGGTAAGACTGCCACCCAAATTCCTCATTTGGGTGTATTAAAATTCCATTTATCTATTTTCTAATATTTTATTTTGTTATTCGTACGCTAATTCTAGCTTTTACGCACTTAGCTAATTTTTTGTCATTATAGACAATAGCTAACGGGTAAGTAATAATTAAAACTCGTGATTATACTATACACCGCAGGTGTTCAATAAAGCTATAAAGGGTCAATATGGCATCTCAGAGGAATAAATGGGCGCTGGCAATATTACTCGGGCTTATTGGAGGTTGCGCTAACCTTCTACCTCTGTATTTTTTTGATAGCTCTGAATTTTTATTTGGTCAGACGTTTGTAATACTTAGCCTAGTGTTTGCAGGGCTTCGTTATTCCCTCCTTAGTTTAGCGATTGTAACTGGTTTTTTATTTTATCGCTGGGGGCATAGCTGGACCAGTGTTGTTTATGTACTTGAGCTATTTTGGCTTTATGTCTTTTGTTTAAAGCGTTCTAAGCCAATACTTCCTTTAGGCGCCGTATTTTGGTTTTTAGTGGGCTTACCACTGGTGTGGGTTTTGGGTCACTTTGTTATAGGCCTGCCTTGGCTCACACTTGTTGTGGCTGCCTCAAAATACTTAATCAATGCTATGATAGCGTTGGCTTTGGTTGACTTGGTGAGTATATTTGTCCCCCATGCAAGCCGAGCTTATCAAGGGCAGCCTCTGGCCCGAATATTAAGCTATGTTGTAAGTATAATTATTGCTTTAGTGGTTTTGATCACCAGTGCCTTTTTGGTTAATCAGCATTATTCGCGCTTAGAATACGAAGTAAACACTCAACTTAAAGAAAAATCTCGTTCGATCAGTGCCCAGCTGAGTGATTATTTATTGTTTCATAAAAGTGCCATGGTAATAACCAGTGATGCAATAAGTGCTGGGGTATCAATACAACAGCAGTTAGAGCGGCTAATGGAATTATATCCTGGCTTTGTAACTAGTCTATATGCCAGCTCTGAAGGTTATGTCGAGAAAAGTATGCCGAGTGAATTACTCAGTGGTTTGAGTCAGAGTCAGCGTTATATTAATGATCGTCCTTATTTTGCTCAAGCTCAGCAGTTCCCGTTGGGCTACATCAGTGGTGTTTTTCAAGGCAGAGGATTAGGCGATCAACCCATTGTAGCGCTTTCCGCCCCGATTTATAAAAATGATGAGTTTTATGGGGTCGTTGAGGGATCACTTAAGCTAGATCAATTAGAGCGGTTTATACCAAATTTATTTGAATATAATGGGGATTTACTTGTTCTAGATGCAGATAAAAAAGTGGTATTTAGTTCGTTAAGCCAGTTTGCTGCGCTCAGTGATTTTAAGCAGCAGGAACTTAGTCTTCAAAGCCTCAGTGGCAATCAACTTTTTCGCTCAAATGATAACGAGATGTACCATACAAATCAGTATGTTGACGACAACACAGGTTGGCAGGTTATATCGTTATATAATCGTAAACATTTAACTATGGTGGTAGTGGCTGCATGGTTGCCTACTATGTTATTAGGATTATGCTCTATTGCACTAGTGGTTTTATTTATTCATAAATTTACCCATTTGTTGGTTAAACCCATCATAGAGCTCACTCATTTAATTAATAGCTTTAGTAAAACTAAAAAACACGTATTTAATACAGATTCTAGTTGGTATGAAGTGCTGCAACTACAGCAACAATTTGAAATGTTGGGCAATGCACTACAACACTCAATTAAAAGTTTGCAAACTTCTAATGTAAAAAATGAAGATCTCAATAAACAGCTTAGTCATTTTAATCAGCAATTAGAAGAGAAAGTCGCAGAGCAAACAACTGAATTAACACAAGCAGTTAAACTCGCCAATGAAGCAAATATTGCTAAGTCACAATTTTTAGCAAACATGAGTCACGAACTTCGAACACCTATGAATGGCATATTAGGTATGGGAGAGGTTTTGCTTCGAGATCAGTCCTTAAGTACCGAACAAAAGGAGTTGTTAATCACACAACAAAAAAGTGCAAAAAACTTGCTTAATATTCTTAACGATATTTTAGATTTTTCTAAAATTGAAGCAAATGCCATGGAGTTAAATATTAAGCCTACGCAGCTAACTCCATTTATCGAAAATATACGTTCTTTATTTTCCTCTATTGTTGCTGCCAAAGAGGTAGAATTTACGGTTATTCAATCTAAGAATTTGCCACTGTGCATTAGTGTTGATGAATTACGCTTAAATCAGGTGATCATTAATTTACTCTCTAATGCGTATAAATTTACGCAGCAAGGCTTTGTGAATTTGTCGTTTGATTATCACGATAATAAGCTTCAAGTTAGCGTTGAAGATAGTGGCATTGGTATTGCGAAGGCACAGCAATCACTGTTATTTAGCGAATTTACTCAAGCTGATGTGGGCGTTGCTCGTAAATATGGGGGAACAGGGCTCGGGTTGGCTATTTCTCAAAAGCTGATAAAAATGATGGGCGGTGAAATTCAGTTAAACAGCGAAGAGGGTAAAGGTAGTACGTTTGCGTTTAGTATTAGTGCACCAGAGTCAGCAGACGCTCCCTCAACCTTACCTAAAAAAGCAGCTTTGCAACCAAATCTGCTGGGTAAGCACATACTGTTGGTAGAAGATAATGCGATAAATCGGCAGGTTATTTCAAAAATGTTGGAGCCGACTAAAGCTGTGGTTGTTATGGCCGAGGATGGTATTAAGGCTCTTGATGTATTAAAAGAGCAATCGTTTGATTTGATTTTAATGGATTGCCAAATGCCTAACATGGATGGTTATGAATGCACACGTACGATTAGAGTTATGGAACTTAAAACAGGTTGGCGAGTGCCTATAGTAGCGATTACGGCTAATGCCTATGAAGAAGATAAACAGCGATGCTTAATAGCCGGTATGGATGACTTTATTGCCAAACCAATTAATAGTGATGATTTATACACTGTGATTGGTAATATACTCAGTTGATAATGGTTCAACAGGCAAAAGCTTACACCGTGCCAGAGAGTATTCGCTTGCCAAATGGTTAAATGTATCTAATTAGTTTTATGAGCAGAAAGATAATAGGACGGAGGATTAGCCTGAGTAAACTAATGGCAAGTCGATGCTACTCAGGCTAAGTAATTACATTGACTCTAATTTCATACCGCGTGTTTCTTTGATGTATTTGACCACAAAAAATACACTAATAAATGCCGATAAGGCATAAAAGCCATAAGCGCCAGCTAAACCAATACTGCCGAGCATAATCGGGAAGGTCATAGTAATAGCAAAGTTAGCTATCCATTGCGCGCTAGCTGCAACAGCAAGGGCCGCACCGCGAATACGGTTATTAAACATTTCGCCAAGTAGCACCCACACTATAGGGCCCCAACTTAAGCCAAAAAATACCACAAACAAATTAGCCATTATTAATGCAAAGGTACCCATATTTTCGCTAAGTGCTAATTTGCCCGCTTCATCAAGGCCTGCACTTCCAAAGGTGTAGGTAAGTGCACTTAAACTAATAAACATACCTATGCTACCTACCAATAGTAGTGGCTTACGGCCTACTTTATCGACTAAGGCAATAGCTATAAAGGTAGATAAAATATTGGTGGTGCCGGCAAGCACATTAATAAACAGTGATTGTGATTCGTCAAAACCAGCGGCTTGCCAAAGCTCTGAGCCGTAATAAAATACCACGTTAATACCAACAAATTGTTGGAAAACTGATAAAGCCACACCCACCCAAACAATAGGATGTACTTTTTTACTGCCATCAATAAATAAGTCGCGAATACTTGGTTTTTTATCACTTTGCAGAGACTGCTTCACGTCATTGATTTGCGTATCAGCATCGTCATTTGAGATTTTATTAAATACAGTTTTAGCGTGTTTAAGTTTACCTTGTGCGACTAGGTAACGCGGTGACTCAGGAATAAAAAGTACGCCAATTAAAAATAACCCTGCAGGAACAAGTTCAGCCCAAAACATCCAGCGCCATGCGGCTAAATCTAACATTAAAATACCTTCGGCACCGCCAGCGGCGTTAGCAATTAGGTAATTACTTAAAAAGGCTGCGAATAAACCAAGTACGATAGCGAGTTGTTGTAATGTCGCTAAACGACCACGTAAACTTGCTGGTGCTACTTCTGCAATATAAGCAGGTGCTAAAACAGAGGCTGCCCCTATGCCTAATCCGCCAAATAAGCGGTAAAAAATAAACTCAGCAGAACTATCGGCAACCCCAGAGCCAAAAGCGCTGACTGCAAATATAATGGCAGTGACAATCATAATAGCGCGACGGCCAAATTTGTCAGCTAATGGGCCAGCAGCTAAAGCCCCCAGCGCACAACCTAATAATACAGATGCAACATTAAAACCAGTTGCAACACTGCTTGAGTTAAATGTATTACCTAATGCCGATACGGTGCCGTTTATAACGCCCGAATCGAAACCAAATAAAAAGCCACCAATAGCGGCAATGGCCGATATAAAAATAACATATAAAAGCGAGCACTTAGTCTGTGCGCTATGCTCACCTTTAGTTGCATGCTGTGTCGTCATGTTGTTCAATCCTAATTTTTATTATGTGTAATGAAGTTAAAGTAGCACTAAATTTGCTGGCAACCTTAGCACAGAGTGATCACGCTAAAAAGATATTTCAATAGTAATACGTATGCATAAAAATTTATTGGGTTGATAAAAATAACGAGATACTAGATACTGTTTTTATATACAGTGTGGGCGGTTTTATGAAAAAAGAGTTACCAGCGAAATATTATTTGGCACATTTTAGAGAGCTATTAACGTTTGTGAGCGAGAAATGCATGCATTTACTCGAGCAAAAGCATATTTCATTTATTAGTAAAATAAATACGCTCGACGAGCAGAGCCAGTGTATGTTGGCGCGCATTTATTCTCGTAAGCCTTATTTAGTTCAAACCCAATCATTAAACTACGAAGAAATTAGTTCGCCATACCAAGCACTTTTTAAATTAAAAGCGGCAAAGTTAATTGTAGAACCCTCTAATAAAGATCATAGGCAACTACTAAGTCACCTAACAAAACCGGCCTTAATAGAGCTGCTAGAAAAGCAAGAACAACCACCATTATTTAAAAAAAGCGCTGCTAAAAGTAACTTAGTTGAAATAGCTAGTTCATTCTTTGAATCTAAGCCAGAGTGTCTTGCACACTTATATAATCAGTACGTGATAAATAATAGAGAAGAGTATTACGAGTATTTTGAATTTTTATATATCGGCAGGCTCAGTGCAGGCGATATTAATCATCAAAATCGATTTGTACTGCGAGATTTAGGCGTAACACCTGTTAGGCAAGAGCATAGTGAAAGCTTGTCGCGCTTTGACTCAATTGAGGAAGCGCAGTCTAACTATGCATTAAACCGTTTGCGACTAACGCTTAAAAATACAAAAGATGACAATGAAAGAGAGGTACTAGCAAAGCAGCTAATAAATGAAGTAGCGTTGGGGGTTATTGCACAAGAGTTAAAAAACAAGTTACTGGTTATACTTTATAAGCAACTAAAAGCAACTAACCCAACACTTGCGTTTGATGTACTTAATGCTTGCGAAGACGATGCGCACGCACTAGAAATTCAAATAAGAGAGCAATACCGTTTAGGCAATAAAGAATGGGTAAAGGTGCAACTTGAGAAAATTATAGAAAATCCACTCACCGATGAGTTACTGTACTTTGCGGATGACTTTTTAATGCGCAAATTTAACAAGCAAACACGCTCACGGCTTAGTGAAATGTTAGCCAGTACACGCTGTATTATAGAAGTTGATGAACTTTACCGTGGCGATGTTGAGTTAGGTGTAAGTGATCACTACACTCGCCAAGGTAAACACGTTTTTTATACTGAGAATACCTTGTGGCAAAGCTTATTTGCGCTGGTTTTTTGGCAGGAACTTTTTATTGAAACCCCAACCCCACCCTGCAATGAGTTTGATATTTACCCGCAAGCCTTAAAAACAGATACATTTTATTTAAATCAATCCTCACAAATAGAAGCGCGGCTGGCTGCGTGTAATAGTACCCAAAAATTGCTGCGTTTAGTGTGTAACTATGCAGCGAAGTATTATGAGCAACCAAATGGCTTATTTAGATGGCACAAAGATGTATTAAAGCCATTAGAGATGCTTATTTTAAACAGCCCGATAAATGCGCTATTAAGCCATTTAAAAAATATGGCAAAAAACTACCGACAATTAAAAGATGGTTACCCCGATTTAATGATTGTTGATAACAGCGCAGTTCATTTTGAGGAGGTAAAAGCGCCCGGAGACAAGCTTAAAAGAAACCAGCTAGTGAGCATCGATAATTTAAAAAACAGTGGTTTTAAAGTCAATATTGCAGCGGTGAAGTGGTATGTAGACCCTAACCGTATTTATAGTGTAGTTGATATTGAAACTACAGGAGGCCTCAAAGGCGGTAACCGTATTACCGAAATTGGTATTGTTAAAATAAAGCAGGGCGAAATAGTTGATACATGGACCACATTGATAAACCCAGAGCGTCCCATCCCGCGTTTTATTACCTCGCTTACAGGCATTAACGATGCCATGGTAAGCAATGCACCCATATTTAGCGAGATTGCAGCGCCGTTACTGAATCAATTATCAGGCAGTATTTTTGTGGCGCATAATGTTAATTTTGATTATGGATTTATTAAAAAAGAGCTTGAGAGGATAGGGATTAATTTTAAAATGCCGAAACTGTGTACAGTCGTTGAATCACGCAAAGCATTTAAGGGATTAAAGTCATACTCACTCGGTAATTTATCGGCACACTTTAATTTAGACTTAACCAATCATCACCGTGCATTAGACGATGCCAAAGCGGCCGCGCAGTTATTATTATTGGTTCAGCAAACGGACAGTCAGTGATAGATTTACGTCAGTTAAATGCATTGTGCGTAAAGTAAAGTACCTTATGTATAAATACAGGGTATTAAAAAATAGGTTTATCTATTTTTAATGGGCGATTAAAACTGCGCTTATAAAAATAATCGCTGTGAGCTTTGCAATCCCATGATAATATTAAATTTATGTTAACAGGCTTTAGGGCAGATGCTTTAAAAGTGGTTATGTTTCTGAGCAAAAAAAATAATAAATTAAGGATAATAATGAATCATCAACGATTGAGTGCCACTTTGCTGGTATTGGTGGCTTTAATAACTGGCTGCAATTCGTCACCAGTCAGTCTTTACAGCGATAATACCATGAAGAAAAAAGAATATAATGGTGTTAAGGCATACAAAAAAGGGGAGTTTGAAGAAGCTTTTAACTATTTAGAAGAGCCTGCTGCATTGGGTTATAAAAGTGCACAATACACCCTAGCGTTTATGTTTTTAAAAGGGCAATATCTAGAGCAATCAACTAAGCTTGGTATGGGGTGGTTAGGTGTTGCAGCAGAAGCTGGCGTTGAAAATTGGTCACAACAATATGATACTTTTTATGCCGCTGCGACAACACACGAGAAGCAAGAAATAGATGCAATTGTTGCAGTTTATATTGAACAATTTGGTGTTAAAGCTCAAAACATGACATGCCGTAGGTCAACATCACCTAGGCGCACATTCGGCGAAATTAAAATTGATTGTAGTAAACATGACGGCGCTGTCACTGTGTATGAAGTAGACACAATTGAATGAAGCTAGTTGTTAACTAGCTTCTTTTCAAAGTCACTTTTTACGATATCGAGTGCTTTTAATACTTCTTCGGGCTCTACATCGTGTTGCTCTAATATCATAATTAAATCAACAGCCAGTTTTATGTGTGTAGGGGCGTCTTCTAGCGGTTTACTCATTAATATCTTTCTTTTTAGCAATCTGATCAATCGCAAAATTAATAGCAAGTTCAACGCGTTGCTGCATATCTAAGCGATCTGTTTGAGTTAAATAAAACGCCATATCTACATCGTATCGAATATAACGTGGGGGTAACTGATTGAGTACGGTACAGCAAAAGTCAGCCATTACATCGTCGTTGTAACGCTCATTAAGTTTACGTTTTTCTATTTCTTCTAAAACGATTTTTTCGTAAAAATTGTGTATGTCGTCATCTAATCGCATATTCCAGTCACTCTTTGTTATTGTCTTTAATGAGTCTATACCAAGGACTGTTATAAATCGAGAGCCGCTTTAAATAGTTGTTTATGGACACTGACTAAATCATTGATGTTACGCTGATAACCACCACCTAAAGCGCACATAAGCGGGATGTTTCGCTGCTTACAAAAGTTAAGAACGGCAAAGTCACGCGCGTATACGCCAGCCAAAGAAACATCAAATAAGCCAAGTTCGTCTTTGGTGTAAATATCGGCGCCGGCATTATATAAAATAATATCGGGCTGGTGGAGACGAACACATAACTCGAGAGCTTGCTCTAGTGTTGTTAAGTACTCTGCATCTATGGTGTTTGCTGGCAAGGCAAAGTCGTAGTTTGAGTGCTGTTTTTGCCGAGGAAAGTTTTGTTCACAGTGAATTGAGCAGCTAATTATCTGCTCATGGTGCTGGGTTATTTGCGCTGTGCCGTCACCTTGGTGTACGTCACAATCAAATATTAATACGGTGTCGGCTTGCTCCGTTGCAATAAGGTGGGCTGCAGCAATGGCTAAATCATTAAAAATACAAAAGCCACTGCCGTAATTGCTGTAAGCATGATGATAACCGCCACTTAAATTAGCCGCTAAACCACTTTTAATTGCACTTTCAGCGGCTTGAATGCTGGCACCAACAGAGTAAAGTGTTCGCTCGACTAGTTCAGGTGAGTGCGGAAATCCCATTTTCTTCACCGCTTTGTCAGTCAACGACCCGTTTAAAAAGTCAGCAATATAATCTGAGCTATGGCATAAGCTTAACTGCGCTGTAGTTGCAGGCGAAGGCGATATAAATTGGGTGTAGCCCAGGGTCTGTTGACCTTTCAAGGTTGAATTTGCAGCAGTCTGTTTGGTATTTAGGCAAGGCAGAGCCTATGTGGTGTGGTTATTCCCCATAAATAGGTGATAACGCAGCATTAATGCCAAACAGGCGCTGCCCTTCGGGTTCTGCCTAGGGGCGATTTACTCTTTGTTGCTCGGTTTTTACTTAGCCCACTAGGTTACAAACCTCGCGCCGCGATTAAATCGCCCCTAGTTTGAACAAATTTTAATCTGCAAAGGTCAACAGACCCTAGACATTCAACTTCATGCTTAAGCTGCTGATACTTTTTAATTGGAAATCGATGGCGGTCAGGTAATTCTAGCTGCGAGTACAGTTCGTGGTAATAAAGCTGCATTAGCGTAGCTGTTGTTTTTCTACTTGTTGAATTTTGTCTTCGGTGGCAGAAATCGCTTTTCTACAACGGCCGAGTCGTGCATGAGTGGTTAAAATTTCCTGGTTAAGCTTTTGTGCTTGCGCAGGCGATGCTTTTTCCATTTGCAATTTACGCTCTTCAATCATTAATACCAGGCGGCGTTCAAATTCATGGTTTTGTTTAAGTTCGTCATATAACTCGTGGGATGATTGCATGATTTTTTGCACCGCTTGTTTATAAACAGGCTGTTTAGCACGAGGCTTATAATGACTTTTATTTTCTTTCACCCAAATAGGGGTCGATTTAATAACATTAAATACCGCTTGTACCTGACTGGCAATACGCTCAAGTGCGTAAGTGTAGGCATGGCGGTGATCGCTCGGTGGTAGGCTGGCTATTTCATCTTCTATTTCTACTACGTAATCAACCAAGTTCATGCTTTTGGTGCTAAATACGGCTCTGTCAAATAAGCTTGGCTGTGCCTGCATATAACGGTTTTTAGCAAATAATTTTGCTTTATCAAATTGCTCAGCTTGTTGCTTAAGCGTAGCAACTTGTTGGCGTAGTTTGTCTAAAGCAGCAGATTGCATATTAAAAGTATGCCTCGTAAATTAGTTTTAACGCTAAAAGTATAACCATCGTATTAAATACTGGGCGAATAAATTTACTGCCAAAACGAATAGCTGAATGTGCGCCAAACCATGCACCAAGCATGATAAAGAAGCCCATTGTAATTCCCAGTAAAAAGTTAACATGGCCAAGTGCAACAAAGGTGATCAGAGAGATGAAGTTAGAAACAAAATTCATTGAACGCGCCAAACCACAATTGAGTAGCAAACTCATTTTATAAAACATACCGTTTGAGGCAGTCCAAAAAGTTCCCGTTCCAGGCCCAGCTAAACCATCAAAAAAACCTAGGCTTAATCCTTGTAGCCACTGTTTTACTTTTATTGTGCGGGTTAATTTAGGCAGATCATCACTTTGTGTGGTACTTAAATTACCAAACAAGCTGTAGCAAGCCACTAAAATAATAATAATGGGTAAGAGCTTATTTAAAAACTCGATACTTAAATGATCAACAATAAGTGTGCCTAACAAAGCACCTATGGCGGTAGCCATAATAGAAGCAAACCAAAATCGTGGGTTAAATAGTTGTTTTTTATAATAGGTGATACTGGCCGTTAACGAGCCAAAACTGGCGGCCAATTTATTAGTGCCAAGCGTTAAATGAGGAGGTAATCCTGCCGTTAACAGTGCTGGTACAGTGAGTAATCCACCGCCGCCAGCAATAGCATCAATAAAGCCAGCTAAAAGTGCAACGCCACATAAAATAGCCCAAGTTGTTGGGTCGAGTGCAAGTTCAAACATCAGTAATCTATTTGTCTTTTAAAAGGTGGTAAGGTGTCAAGCATGGCTTTGCCATATCGTTTGGTGACTAGGCGTCTATCTAAAATAGTTATTGTGCCTGCATCACTTTCTTTACGCAGCAGTCTACCACAGCTTTGTACCAATTTCTTTGCTGCGTCTGGCACGGTTATCGATAAAAACGGATTACCGCCTTTACTTTGCACAAACTCTGCTTGCGCTTCTTCGATAGGCGAGGTGGGCACCGCAAATGGAATTTTGGTAATAATCAGGTTTTCTAAATACTTCCCAGGTAAATCAAGCCCTTCAGAAAGACTTTGGGTACCAAATAAAATACTGCCCTTGCCTTCATCAATATTTTTAGTATGTAATTTGAGTAAAGCTTCTCGTGACATTTCACCTTGTACTAATAAGTTAAATCCTTTTGTTCTAAGAAACTTACTTACATGATCCATTTGCCAGTAAGAGGCAAACAACACTAAATTGGCTTTTTTAGTGTTTAGATACTCGGGTAGTGTTTTAGCAATATGATCGCTAAACTCTTTATCTGTTGGCTCTATACTTGAGGCCGGAATGCGTAAAGTGGCTTGTTTTGGGTAGTCAAACGGAGAGGGGACTTTAATAAATTTAACGCCTTCTTCTTTAGCAAGACCGCTTTCATAGGCAAAATGATCAAATGAACCCAAGGCGCTCAAGGTAGCTGAACATAACACGGCTCCAGCACATTCGTTCCACAGCTTATCTTTTAAATAATAACCGACTTCAATAGGACAATCGCTAAGCAGGTGATCATGATGGCTTTTATATTCAAGTCGTTTTATCCAACGCGCATGCGGCGTGCCTTCGCCTTTAGTAGCGTAACTAAACCATAATTTATTAAGTTGTTCTAACCGGTTTATGTATTGCCCACTTTCAGCCAGAATGGGGTCGGCAACATAAGGTTTAATATCACCATCGCTTACATCTTGTGTGAGGGTGTCGTGCATTTTATTTAAACACCGTAATGCATCAAGCGTGGCTTCGCTAATGTCTTTTGCCTTAGCGTGTAACGATTTAGGGATTTCACCATGTTCAAAGCGATAGGTATCGTCTTTTGAATATTCAAAATCGGCGTTGTCGAGTATATCCCGCACCACTTTTAAATCTTTGTTAGCATCGTTAACGCTATCGCATAACTTAAAGTTTTGCCCAATACCTTTTTGACCCACTGACACTTTGGCCATTTTGCCACTGAATTTAGTAAGTTTGTCGAGCCAATCTATCGTGCCTTTTATCGTAGCTGCAGCAGATGAAAAGTCGCGGGTAATATGTGCAAGGTGGTGCGCTTCATCGATTACATAAATGGTGTTGTCGGGCTCGGGTAAAATTTTTCCGCCCCCTAAGTCTAAATCGGCTAACAGTAACGAATGGTTTATAACCAATACATCCATTTGCATTAACTGTTGGCGGGCGAGTTGAAAAGGACATGTTTGGTGTGCTTTCATCTGGCGTTGGCAAGCATGCTTATCGCAAGCAATGAGCCCCCATACTCTATCAGGAATGGTATCGGCCCAGCTGTCTCTATCGCCTTGCCATTTTTTGTTTACATAGGCATCGTAAAGTTGCTTTAAGCATTTAGTTTCCATATCACTTAATGGCGATGTAAGGGTAGGCATAAACTCCATTTGAGTTTGGCTATCGCTGTTTAGCGCATTATGAAGTTTGTGAGCGCAAATATAACGTTGGCGACCTTTGACTAAATCAAATTTAAAATCGAGCCCTGAGTGCTTTTTAAAAAACGGCAGTTCTTTAGCGATTAACTGCTCTTGCAAAGCCACAGTAGCCGTAGAAATAACCAGTTTCTTTTTTTGTGCTAATGCCAGTGGCAGGGCGCCTAGGCAGTAAGCTAATGACTTGCCGGTACCGGTGCCTGCTTCAATAACACAAATACGTTGTTTTTTATGGTATTCACCGGCTAATGTTTTGGCGATTTCAGCAACTAAATAGTTTTGACTACTTCGAGGGCGGTAATCGGTTAGGTTATTTGCAACATGCTGGTGTACTTGTCTAATTGTTTTTTTAAGTGAGCTCGATAGCATGTGATGATTAACCTAAAATATGTATATAATTACAGTGTATATATTAAGTGGGATCGAACATTGACACAAGCAATCTATCAGGGCTTTATTTTATCAAGGCAACAATACGCGGCTAAAAATGCACAAGGGATCACCTTGTGCTATTGGTTGAGCTCTGAGCAAGGCCCGATAAAAGTGACGATTGAAAACCAGCAAGCGTTGTTTTTCATCCCATTGGCTGAGCAAGATACTGCAAGTGCTTTACTGGCTCAGGCAAACATAAAAGCGCAGTTTAATAACGTTGAACTTTGTCACTTTAGTGGCAGCGAATGTGTGGCTTGTTACTTCAACGACATACATAGTTTATATACTGCGCGAACTCTACTAGAACAAGTAATGCCAATTTATGAGGCCGATGTACGCCACAGCGACCGCTTTTTAATGGAGCGCTTTATTAAAGGAGGTGTGTGGGTAACCGGTAACGCCACAACTAAAAATGGTTTTATTGAAATTAGTGACGCAAAGTTAAAAGCAAACAAAGATTACACGCCAACGCTTACGTCTGTTTCTTTGGATATAGAATGTAATGGCGATGGGGTGTTATTTAGTGTAGCACTTGTGGGAAATGGCTTAGATTGTGTATTGATGATAGGGGAGCTGCAGCAAAGTGATTCGACATTTGAAATAGACTGGTGCTATGACGAAATAAACCTGCTTACCAAGTTGCAGCAGTACATTATAAATAACGATCCTGATGTTATTATTGGTTGGAATGTTATTGATTTTGACTTTAGTTTATTGCAAGAACGTGCAGAGGCGTTAGGACTTACCCTTAACTTTGGCCGAGATAATAAACCTTTATATATTAATAAAGGCCATTACACCCGATTAACGCTCCCAGGGCGGTGCGTCATTGATGGCATTGATACATTAAAAAATGCCACTTACCGATTTGACAGCTTTTCATTAGCCAATGTTGCAGAGCGTGTGCTTAACGAATCTAAATTAATAAAAACCGATAACCGACTAACTGAAATTGTTCGTCAATTTAACGAAGATAAGCTTTCTCTAGCGGCTTATAATCGTCAAGATTGTATTTTGGTTAATCAAATTTTCGAAAAATTAAAGCTATTTGAATTTGCCATTGTCAGAACCCAAATAACTGGCCTCGAACTTGAGCGCATGGGGGGCTCGGTTGCCGCATTTACAAACTTATACTTACCTCTGTTACATCGCAGTGGTTATGTTGCTCCCAATTTAGGCGATCATGGGCTCTCATTTGAGAGCCCCGGTGGCTATGTGATGGAGTCGACTCCAGGGCTGTATAAAAACGTTTTGGTATTGGATTTTAAAAGCTTATATCCGTCAATTATGCGTACGTTTTGTATTGACCCGCTAGGTTTAATCGTAGGGCTAAATGAGCCAGAGCAAGCAGTTGAAGGATTTAATCAGGCATTATTTTCAAGAACGCAGCACCACCTGCCTAAATTAATTGAGCACCTGACACAAACTCGCCAAGAAGCCAAAGATACTAATCAACCTATGCTCTCACAAGCGATTAAAATTATTATGAATAGTTTATATGGCGTACTCGGCTCTAAGGGTTGTCGTTTTTACGACCCCCGTTTATCGAGTTCTATCACGTTACGTGGCCATGAGATAATGCAAACAACCCGTAAATGGATAGAAGCGCAAGGCTTTGAGGTGATATATGGTGATACCGACTCTACGTTTGTAAAACTTTGTGAAGATAAAAGCCCTGAGCAATGCAACGAAATTGGCTGTCAACTTGTTCATCATATTAATACCATGTGGCAAGCTGATTTAAAACAACGCTATGATTTACAAAGTTATTTAGAAATTGAATTTGAAACTCATTACAGTCCGTTTTTTATGCCAACTATACGAGGTAAAAAAACAGGTTCTAAAAAACGTTATGTGGGGCAAGTAACCAAAAATAATGAAAAAAAGTTAGTCTTTAAAGGTATGGAAACGGTACGTAGTGATTGGACTGAGTTTGCACAAGAGTTTCAAACACAATTATTTGAGACGTTATTTACTGACAACTTCGAAATACAACAACTGCACGATATTATAAATAGCTACACTCAAAAACTTTATAATGGTGAGTTCGACCGTAAATTAGTATATAGAAAGCGGTTAGGGCAGCACCTTAACGATTATATTAAAAATATTCCTCCTCATGTTCAAGCAGTTAAAAAATATAAAGCGAATCATCCTGAGTTTGAAATAAAACGCGGGCAAGTGATTGAATATGTATACGCAGTAACCGGCGCTGAGCTTTATACCGGTAAAAACACTCTGAACTACCCACTGTACATTCAAAGACAGCTCGACCCTGTTGCGCAAATGATATTAAGCGCATTAAACACAACATCTGAATCTACACAAGCCTCGTTGTTTTAGCTTAACTATGAGCTTAAAAAGTCTTTTATAGTTAATTATTCGCCTATAAACTTCAAAGGTGAATAAAAAATTTAAAGGTAAATTAACAATTGTAGCCTTGGTTACAATTTTATCTAAAAAGAATACAAAGCGTAATTTAAAAAAATAATTTATTCAAACTCATAAAAATCAACTGGTTACCATGATGTTGTTTTTAATTCTCAAGTTTGTTTCTAAATCGTATCCATAAATTAATTTAAAAAACTAATAAAATACCGCCAAAAATGATAATGAAAAGTCATGCAAAGTGCTTTTAAAGTTAATTTAATGTTGACCGCCTTGTGTTCATAGTATTATCATCTGTGACGTGATCACAAATTAATTAACAAAAAGTGGTCGAAAATAAAAAACAAATAGTATTCTAGGGAGAATCAAATGTTAAATAACAAAGTTTCAAAAGCCGTTCGTTTAGCGATCGCTTTTGGTGCAGCTTCTACTGCTGCTTTCTCAGCAAGCTCAATTGCTGCAGAGGAAGGCGCAGACAAAGTTGAGCGTATTCAAGTTACAGGTTCGCGTATCAAGCAAGTAGACCTTGAAAACAGCTCTCCTGTAACGGTATTATCGGCTGTGGAAATTAGCTTGTCAGGTGAGCCAACTGTTGCAGATGTACTTAATAACCTAGCTGCAAACTCCTTTGGTTCGTGGAAAGGTGTTTCAGGTTACGGTTCAGGTGCATCAGCAGAATCTAACATTAATTTACGTGGGCTTGGTTCTGACGCTACTCTTGTTCTTCTTGATGGTCGTCGTCTTCCAGGGTCAAGTTCATCTTCAGGTTCATCTGCGGATACTTCAATCATACCTATGGCGGTAGTTGAACGTGTTGAAATCTTACGTGATGGTGCATCTGCTGTTTATGGATCTTCTGCTGTTGCAGGTGTAATTAACATTATTACAAAAAAAGATTTCGAAGGTATAAATGCTAAATATGAATATGAATCACCAAGTGTTGAAGGTGGGACAAGCAAAACATTTTCTTTGACTTCAGGTTACTCTTCAGATAAAGGCAACATAATATTTACTTATGAGAACTCTAAGAGTGATGCTGTCTTCGACAGAGACGTATGGGCAACAAAATCTGATGATTATGTAGGTTTTAGTTCATATAGTCATGTGCCAAATTATAAAATTAATGGCGCTGGTAGCTTTCTTTCAAACTCTTCGCTTTGTGACTCAGCGCCCAATACAGTAAATGGTATAGATGCAGACGGCGTTGGTCGCTGTACATATAGTTATGGTGAAGTTACTAAGTTTTACCCTGATTCAGAGAACAATTCATTTTTAACAAAGTTCAATTATGAGTTGAGTGATAATTTAATATTCAATGCTCGCGCTATGGCTAGCTTTAATGAGACTGATGCACGTTTTGCAGGGACACCAGTTTCAACATCACCGATTTACATGGGCGCAGATAACCAATACAACCCTGAAGGGGAAGATATTCGACTTTATCTTCGTGCGGTTCCTTTAGGTGAACGTGACACAAAGACCGAGGTTGTTACTACAGATATCGTATTGGGTCTTGAAGGTTTTGTAGATGTTGCTAACGGTCTTGATTGGGAAATTAATTACCAAAACAGTATCTCTAAAACAAACTCTTACGGTAGAAACCTAGTGAATGATGTTCTGTTCCAATCAGAGCTTGATACAGGTAATTACGACGTTTTAAATACCACAGGCATGAGCTTTGATGATTGGAATAGTCAAATGAATGACTTATACCAATATGCTGCTCATACTGGTAACTACGAAGGTCGTTACGAAAGCCAGCAAATCGATGGGTTAGTGTCAACGCTAATTTTTGAAGATGGTGATTTTTCGGTTGCTGGTGTTATAGGTGGTGAATTTGAGCAGATCGATTTTACTCAAATCAGTGACCCAGCGTCTGCTAACGGCTTTATCTCTGGCGGTTCTGGTGGTGATGACGTTTTTGCTGAACGTGACCGCACAGCAGCATATATGGAGATTCAAGCAGCTTTTCCAGCAAATGTAGATTTAACTGTTGCAACTCGCTACGAGAAGTATGAGCAATCAGGTCTAACTAACTTAGGTGAAAGAAGTACTACTTTCGATAAAGTAGTTCCTAAAGTTGGTCTTACTTGGCGTCCAACTGATTCACTATTATTACGTGGTTCTTGGGGTGAGTCTTTTAGAGCACCAAATATGGGCGAAATGTTTTCTTCTTATGCATTAAGCTTCCCAACAGTACGTGATACAGCATATTGTGATGCAAATCCAGGTGTAGCTCTTGATGGATACTGTAGTGATGCAGGTGAGCAAGTTGCGACTTGGTTTGGTGGTAATGCTAATTTAACTGAAGAAACAGGCGACTCAACGACATTCGGTTTTGTATGGGATGTAATGGATGGTCTTGCAATTGAGTTAACTTATTATGATATCAACTATGAAAACAGAATTGATAGCGTAACTAATGCTGAGCTACTTCGTATTGAGCAAGAGGGTGGATTAGGTTCAACTCCTGATGCAATAGACCGCGGACCATCAGGTCAAATTGATTTCATGTATACTGGGTACATTAACAAAGCATCATTTGCTACTACTGGTTACGACTTTGCTACACGTTATACTTACGAAACTTCATTTGGTATTTTTGGAGCTAATCTAAATCTATCAAAGGTTAGTAAATTCGAAGAGAAAACTGATGCTGAAGCGGCTCCGTTTGATTATGCCGGTCTTCAAGATTACCCAGATTGGAAAGGTGATTTAGGAGTTAACTACTCTTATGAAGATTTCAGTGCTTCTTGGACTATGTTTTATGTTGGTAAGCAATCTTCTGGAAATGAAGAGTACGGCGTAGACTACTTAGCAGATGTACCTACTTATGTTAAACATAACTTACAGGTTTCATACACTGCTCCAACAAGTACTAAAATTTCTGTAGGTGTTAACAATGCTTTCGATAAGAAAGCTCCTACATACTACGATGGATTTAGAGATTATCGTGATTCAGCTTGGTCTTTATATGACCAAACGGGTCGCTCTATGTACCTTCGTTTAGAACAAACTTTCTAATATAGGTTTGTTTATAAGCTTGATGAATAAACCCCACTTTTAAGTGGGGTTTTTTTGATTGAGAGATAGGCAATAATTACCTTTGTAATAGGGAATAGAGGGTATTATGAGAAGAATATTAAAGTTAATATTTCTAGTGCTTTTTAGCTCATATGTTCATACGGTGAATGCAGAAAGCGATTTTGTTGATGTAAAAGATTTTTTTAGAACGGCTAAATTTTCAGCGCTGCAGTTGTCACCAAATGGAAAATATATAGCATTACTTTCGCCAATTAATAACCGTAAAAACATAGTAATAATTGAGACAGATGGTCTTAAAAATGCAAAGCCAGTGACTAAATTTGATGATCAAGATATAGCTAGCTTTAGTTGGGCTAATGATAAAGAGATAGTCTTTACTTTAGACAGTGATGGCAATGAAGCTTTTAGCATTTATAAAATAAATGCTCATTCAAAACGTGCAAGAGTTGTTCAATTAGTCGGATCTCAGGTTGGCGCTTCGGGTATTCGTTCAGCGAGCATTGTTCATTTACTACCGAACGATCCCGAGCATATCATCGTTCAATATAATGGACGCAATATTAAAGCCCCAGATCTCTATAAACTGCCGCTTGATAGTAAGTGGGATAAAAGGCGTAAAAAAATTATAAAATGCAAATTATTGCTAAAAACCCAGGGAGTTATCAAGGGTGGATGCTGGATAATGAAGGAGTAGTTCGTGCAGCTGTCTCAATTGAAGGCTTAAAAGGTCAATTGCATTATAAAAATAAAATTGAAGAAAAATTCAAAGTGTTGCAGGAGTTTAATGTAGATGACGCAAATATCTCTCCATTAGCTTTTGATTTTGATGATAAAACTATGTTTGTTGCATCTAATATTGATAGGGATACTGCTGCAATTTATCGCTTTGACCCAGAGTCAAATAAGTTAGGTGAATTAGTGTTTGCTCATCCTGATGTTGATGTTACTAATTTAATGTTATCTCGTAAAAAAGAGAAATTACTTGGTGTAGCTTATGTCGATGATTACGCAGAAACCGTATATTTTGATAAAGAAACAGCTGAAATGATGGCATCAATAGAAAAAAGCTTTGCTGGTAAACAAGTTAATATTATCAGTCAATCTGAAGATGAATCATTACGTATTGTCTTTGTTTCGAGCGATATAGATCCTGGTCAATACTACTTATTTGATCAAAAAAAGAATACGTTGAAGTCGTTAGTTGCAAGAATGGACTGGTTAGATAATGAATTATTGTCACCGATGAAACCAATCAAATTTACTAGTCGAGACGGTTTAAAATTAAGAGGTTATTTAACGACTCCTAAGAACTCAGTTGGTAAAAAGCTACCTTTAATTGTAAACCCACATGGCGGCCCTTATGGCATTAGAGATGTATGGGGGTTTAACCCAGAAGCGCAATTTTTTGCTAATAGAGGTTATGCGACAGTTCAGGTGAACTTTCGTGGTTCTGGCGGTTATGGAAAAGCGTTTCAACAAGCAGGTTATGGAGGTAAATGGGGAGCGGAAATGCAAAATGACATTACTGATACTGTAAATCACTTGGTAAAAAAGGGGATTGTTGATCCCGAAAAAATATGTATTTACGGTGCTAGTTATGGAGGCTATGCCACCGTTGCAGGGCTTGCATTTACTCCTGAACTTTATAAATGTGGTATTAATTATGTTGGGGTAACCGACGTTAGTTTGCTATTCGAGTCAATGCCAAAACACTGGGAGCCGCAAAAAGAACTGCTGAAAATTCAAATAGGCGATCCGGACGATGAAGCGTTAATGAAGCGTATGTCCCCCTTGCATCATGTAGAAAAAATTGTAGCTCCTTTGATGATTGCTCAAGGTGGTAAAGACCCTCGTGTAATTAAAAAGCATGCAACCTTACTAAAAGATGCATTAGAAAAACAGGGAATTAAGCTTTCTGATGATGAGTGGATTTTGAAAGAAAATGAAGGGCATGGGTTTCAAAAAGAGGAAAATAAATTTGAACTGTATACTAAAATGGAAAAATTTTTAGCTAAACACTTAAGGTAAATATCTTGATAGACGCATATCATACTAATTGATAAATCCCTCATATATCAATCTGAAAAATGAGAGTTACTACTTTGATAAATTACATACTTCTTCATGTAATAGTAACTCTCACTTTAACCACCATTATTCAAAAGTTTCTATTCAATATTTAATATAACTACCCATTTTATCTATTTTGATGCCCTCACTAGTGGCTCAATAGGCGATTTTTGTTGTTATAAAGATACTTACTTGAGCCTCTTTTTAATTACATAAGCATTTAGCGTACTTAAATATACCGAGTTTTCGTCGTTACCTAATAAAAAAATTATCACCATTTAACAATGTTCATTGAGTTTTGAAATTGAGGCTATCAAGTGTAGATATTATTTAAAGGAAAGCCGATATACAAACACGATATTCCTGAGTTCGAATTTTATACGGACTCTCAAAAAGAATGAACTCTATGATTCTCATAGATTATGATTAATTAAGATGAGTAAAAGAATAATTATTTAGTCTCACTTTGTTGATTTAGAGTTTGATTTGTTGTAATTATGTAAACTGATTATTAGCTTGTTGTTTCTTCGGCAAGTTACTTATCAGATATAAATATAATAATATATTAGGGAAATTGACATGATAAATAACAAAGTTTCAAAAGCTGTTCGCTTAGCGATCGCTTTTGGTGCAGCTTCTACAGCTGCTTTCTCAGCTAGTTCATTTGCTGCAGAAGAAGAAAATGTAGAAAAAGTAGAGCGTATTAT